>DASWAK010000036.1:0-15723 GCA_036391175.1 Pseudolabrys sp. | reverse complement strand
CTCGACCTTGGAGATCTCGACATTTACCAGCTTGCCGTCGACCTTCTCTACCTTGTTGATGTAGACGTTTTGCACGATATCGCGGGTGTCGGGATCGATCGAAATCGGGCCGCGCGGGCTTTCCCACTTCATGCCCTTGGCCGCGTCGATCAGCTTTTCGCCGTCGGTTATGCCCCCGGTCTTCGTCAGCGCGGCGTAGATCAAGTGCATGCCGTCATAGCCGCCGACTGAGAAGAAGTCCGGGTTGCGCTTGTAGTCGGCGTTGTAGGCCTTTACGAAGTCGGCGTTCATCTTTGACTTGTGATTGTAATCGTAGTGGGCGGCCGTGATAATGCCTTCGGCGGCATCGCCCATGCTGGCGAGTGCATGCTCGTCGGCGATTTCCAATTGCCCCATGACTTTTGTTTTCTTGGGGTCGATGCCGCGCTCGGCGAGTGCCTTGCCGAATGCGCCAGGCTGCGCGCCACCGGGGATCATTACGAAGATGCCTTGCGGGTTTAGGTCTTTGACGCGTTGAACGAAAGCGGAGAAATCCGGGTTCGCCGGCGGCATTCGCACGGAGCCGACGACTTCGCCGCCCTGTCCTTTGAAGCCGGTCTGGAAGGCGGCTTCCGCATCAATGCCCGGGCCATAATCAGTTACCATCGTGTAGGCTTTTTTCACGCCGCTCTTTTCCGCCCAGCTGCCGAGCGTTTCGTTCAATTGCGGAACGGTCATCGAGACGCGCGCCATGTAGGACGATTTGGTCGTAACGATCGCAGTGGCGGCGTTCATCACCACCATGAATTTCTTGGCTTGCGCAGAGACATCGCCCGCCGCCATGGCATTTGGCGTCAGCACGAAGCCGGCAAGGATATCGACGTTGTCGCGCGTGACCAACTCGGTCGCCAGGCGTTTGGCGACGTCTGGCGCGATGCCGCCAGTGTCTTTTCGGATGAATTCGATCTTCTTGCCGGCGACCGTGTCGCCATGCTGCTTCACATAGAGCTTGATGCCGTTATCCATCTGCGTCGCCGTATCAGCGAACTGGCCGGTGTAAGGCAAAATGAGCCCAATCTTGATCGTATTCTGGGCATGCCCCGGGGCCGGCATGAGGCTCGCCGTCACAAGGGCGGCGCCAGCGAATAGCAATCGTTTCATTATCTTAATTCCTCCCCGCCGAATTTTATTGTCGCTAGAATGCCTGAGCTTTGACGCAAAGAAAAGCGCCGCGGAGCTGTGCTCCGCGGCGCATTTGGTTTGGAGACCTGACTATTGGCGTACAAATGGTAGTTGTCAGACCAGCGAGACGGTCGCCCGCTCGTACTGGGCGTTGCCCATCTTGCCTTCCGGGAAGATGCCGTGGGCAGCGATCCACTCAAACGATTCCTCATAGACTTCCTTAGTATACGGCTCGAACACCAACCGCTCGCCGGGCCCCCAACGCCGCGTGTCCATCTTTGCGTGGAAGCGGTCTGGAAATTCATTCTTGTAATAATGAGTGTAGAGCTCCGGCCGCAGATCAATGTCGCGCTGTGCCTTGCGCAGCGCACGGAAAAACTTGCGCAGGTCTTCCGGATCGGGATCGCCGTGGATCATGGTGCCGATCATGAACGTGGTGTCGATGACCTTCCGGAAACCGAGCTGCTCGGCAAAGTAATAAGGTCCGCCGAACAGATGCACCGCCGGCGCCTTGCCTTCGAACAACCTTTCCATTCGGGCGAACAGCATGCCGTCTGAGTAGACGAGGTTCATCTGCTCAGGTTTGAGATATTGCTCGAGCGCCTGCACGGTCGAATAATGGCTGCCGGACTGGTAGCCGACTGAGACCGGCACACCGGCGAGGTCGGCCGGGTCTTTTATCTTCGAATCCGCGGCGACAAAGACGCCGGCCGGGGCTACCGAATAGACGTCGGTGTACATCTTTCCGTGGCCGTTGGAGGCCGCAACGTTGACTGTCCAGTGGCATGCACAGCTCACGTTCGACTTGCGGCCTTCCTCGAACGACTGGTAGGCGCCGACCTTGTCGCCCTTGTCGTGGATTTTGCCGTCGGTCGCGCGCATGAGCTCGCGGAATTCGTATTCGAGGCCTTCCTTGCGGAAATAGTCTTTCTCCTCGGCTACCCATTCTTGCAGGCGGAAGTGCGGTTCGATGAGGAATTTCGCCATGTTGTGGTTCTCCCTAGGGTCATGCAGAAATCATCGTTATTCCGGAGCCAGCCAGTTAGGTGGCCGGGGCCCGTAATCGATGCGCCGGTTCGCTCACGCCACCTTCTTGCCCCACAGCCTTGCCGAAGCAATATCGGCGCCTTGGCGGATCGCGGAGAGTTTCAGCCATACAGCAGGTTCTATCACCCATTCGCGATTGGTAAAGGTGCCGAAGCCGCAATCGGTTGACGCAATGACACGCTCTCGGTCGCCAACCGCCCGCACGGCCTCTTCAATGCGTCGCGCCACCACTTCCGGATGCTCGACGAAATTGCTGGTGGTTTCCACCACTCCCGGGATCAGCAGCATGTCTTTCGGCAGCGGATGTTTCTTCAGCGCATCGTATTCGTGGGCATGGCGCGGATTGGAGAATTCGATCGACAGCGCGCCGACCTTCGCCTGGTAGAGCGCCGGCAGAATTGTTGCCAGTGGAACATCGTGAATGTGCGGGCCTTCCCAGTTCCCGTAACAAATGTGTAGTCGCACGCGGTCGCGGGGAATACCGGCAATGCCCTCATTGATCGCTTGCACATGCCGCTCCACGGCCTTGACGAACTGAGCATCGGTCGAGTCGCGGTACATCATAGTGCGGTCCATGGCGAGATCGGGCGCGTCGATCTGTAACAGCAATCCGGCTTTATGGATTGCCTGGTATTCATTCCTCATCTCGCGCGAAATCGCGCTGAGATATTTATCCTGCGAACCATAAAAAGCATCGAGCATGGTGGACGATATAATCCCGGGGGAGGGCGCGGTCATGAATTGCTCGGCGAATTTGCCACCGGAGATTTTCTTGAAGCGCGCGATCTCGTTTTCGATCGGCTTGAGGTCGAGATATTTCAATTCGCTCTGGCATTCCGGCGCGTTCTGCTGCTTGCTGACATGAGGAAATCGCCGCATCAAGCTCGCGACCAACTCGGGAAATTCCTCGAATTCGCGCCCGCGCCGTCGCTTCGATATGCCGCCGAAGCCGCTCATGCGTTGCGGTACATAGGTCTGGAAACCGACCCGTTGCTGTTCGCCGTCATTGCCGATGTCGATGCCGGCGGCGAGCTGCCTCTCGACCACATGGCGGACAGCTTTATCCATTTCGGCTGCCATTTCCTTGGCATTGAATGCTTCACCCGCTTCCTGACGGACCAGAAAATCGGACAGTTTTTCATTGCGCGGCAGGCTTCCGACATGGGTGGTCAGGATGCGATGCCGGCTGAAGATCATCGAAAAGCTCCCGTACGTAATGCGCTGCCAAAGAGGGCGATGCACCATAACCGCAAATTCCGGCCGGTACAGCAATCGGGTGGTCATACGCGCCATAACGGCGATGAAATCGAAATTATAATCACATTGCAGCGGCCGCCCACGCCACGCATAATTCGCGCAATTGGCGGGGGCCGTTGGGTCTCATCCCACCGAAGCGCCCGGCCGGCCACGAGGCCGAGGGACAAAATACGACAGGGAGGAAGCTATGAAACGCCGTGAATTCCTGCGCGCGGCCGGCGCGGGGCTTGCTGCTTCGGCGATTGCCGCGCCTGCGATCGCGCAATCCATGCCGGAGCTGAAATGGCGGCTTACTGCGAGTTGGCCGAAGTCTCTCGACACGCTGTATGGCTGCTGCGAGGACTTTGCAAAGAACGTCGCCGATGTCACGGACAACAAATTCCAGATCCAGGTCTTTGCCGCCGGCGAGATTGTGCCCGGCTTGCAAGTTCTCGATGCGGTGCAAAAGGGCACCGTCGAGCTCGGCCACACCGCCGGCTACTATTACTGGGGCAAGGACCCGTCCTTCGCCTTTACCACCGCGCTGCCGTTCGGATTGAATCCTCGTCAGCAGGAGGCCTGGCAGCTTCGCGGCGGTGGCCTCGAGTTACTCGACCCGTTGTTCGCCGATTTCGGATGCTATGGACTGCCGATGGGAAACACCTGTTCCCAGATGGGCGGTTGGTTCCGCAAGGAAATCAACACCGTCGCCGATCTCAACGGCTTGAAATTCCGCATCGGCGGTTTTGCCGGCAAGGTGATCAGCAGGCTCGGTGTCGTACCGCAATCGCTGGCGCCCGGCGACATCTACCCCGCGCTGGAAAAGGGAACGATCGACTCTGTCGAGTGGATAGGTCCCCACGACGACGAGAAGCTCGGCTTCTACAAAGTCGCTAAATATTACTACTACCCCGGTTGGTGGGAGGGCGGCGCGCACGCTCATCTTCTGATCAATCGGGAAAAATGGACCGGTTTGAGCAAAAGCTATCAGGCCGTTCTGACGACAGCGGCACGCGACGCCGGTATGCGAATGACTGCGAAATACGATTTTCTCAATCCACCGGCCATGCGCCGGCTGATTGCAAACGGCACGCAGCTCCGCCCATTCTCGCCGGAGATTATGGAAGCATCGTACAAGGCCGCAAAAGAGACCTATGTCGAGTTGGGAGCGGCCAATCCCCGGTTCAAGAAGATTCATGATCATCTGGTGGCGTTCCGCAACGAAAGCTATTCGTGGTGGCAGGTCTGCGACCTTACCTTCGATGCATTCCAGGTGAAGATGCTGGGCCGCTCTTAAATAAACACAATGAAGCGCCGCGTTGGTCGCGGCGCTTCATTGCCGCCGGTCGCGCGAAATGCATAATTGCGCGTAAGGAGAAATAAGAATGACAGCATCTGCCCGGGCGGAAGCGACTGAAGCGCCGGCTGCGGCTCCGGTCCCGCGCGATTACAATTTCGCAACCGACGTGCTGCAAAGCAACCTCGCGGCAGGCCGCGCCAACAAGCCGGCCTATATCGACGCGCGTGGCAGCTATACCTACGGTCAGCTTGCTGATCGCGTGGCACGTTTCGGTGCCGCATTACGCGGGCTCGGTATCAAGCGCGAAGAGCGCGTGTTGCTGGCGCTGCTCGACACCATCGATTGGCCGACTGCGTTTCTCGGCTGCCTCAAGGCTGGCATCATCGCGGTGCCGGTCAATACGCTGCTCACCGAGGACGACTATCGTTTCATGCTGGCGGACAGCCGCGCGAAATGCCTGGTGGTATCGGAGGTGCTTTTTTCGAGATTCGAAAAACTCATCAAGCAAAGCCCGGACCTCGAACACGTTATCGTTTCCGGCGATAACCCGCACGGCTATCGTTTGTTCGAGGATGTCATCGGCGCGGACGAGCCCGACGATTACACGGCGCCAACCACCTGCGACGACATGGCGTTCTGGCTTTATACATCGGGCTCAACCGGCAAGCCGAAGGGTGCGGTGCATGTTCATGCGAGCCTCAAGCTGACCGCCGATCTTTATGGCACGCCGGTGGCCGGACTGAAGGAAAACGACGTCTGCTATTCGGTGGCAAAATTGTTCTTTGCCTACGGTCTTGGCAACGCCATGACGTTCCCGCTCACGGTCGGCGCCACCACGGTCCTCAATCCGGAGCGGCCGACGCCGGACGGCGTTGCGGCACTGTTGCGCAAGCATCCGATCACGGTGTTTTTCGCCGTGCCGACGTTCTACGCAGCGTTTCTCGCAAGCCCGAACGCGCCGCAAAAGTCGGAGGTGAAAATTCGCCGCTGCATTTCCGCCGGCGAGGCATTGCCAGAGGATATCGCACGGCGCTGGAAGGAGCGTTACGGCGTCGAGATTTCCGACGGGCTCGGCACCACCGAGATGCTGCACATCTATCTCACCAACGCGCCGGGCGCGACTAAGTACGGCACTACCGGCAAGCCGGTGCCCGGCTACGAGATCAAGCTCATCGGTGACGACGGCAACCCGGTCAAAAAAGGCGAGATGGGTGAACTTTATGTGCGCGGGCCGACCAGCGCGATCATGTACTGGAACAACCGCGAGAAGTCGCGCTCGACATTCCAGGGCGAGTGGACCCGGTCCGGCGACAAATATATCGAGGATGCCGACGGATATTATGCGTGCTGCGGACGGCAGGACGATATGCTGAAAGTCTCGGGCATGTATGTCTCGCCGTTCGAGGTCGAGGCCGCGTTGTCATCGCACCCCGATGTCCTGGAAGCCGCCGTGGTCGGCTGGACCGACGAGCAGAAGCTCATTAAGCCGAAAGCCTTCGTGGTGCTCAAGTCGGCGGAAAAAGCCAACGATGCGCTGATTCACGCGCTGCAGGAGCACGTCAAGCAGAAGCTCGCGCCCTACAAATATCCGCGCTGGATCGAATTCCGCAAAGATTTGCCGAAGACGGCGACCGGCAAGATCCAGCGGTTTAAATTGCGCGCAGAAGGACCAGGCTCGCGCTAATGGCACTTGGCGAGTCCGGCTTCCTCGACATTGGCGCGCAGCGGTTGGAGTACCGCTTTGTCGGCCCGCGGCCCGACAAGGCGCCAACCCTTGTGCTGCTGCACGAAGGCCTTGGCTGCGTGGGCCTGTGGGGCGACTTTCCCGAAAAACTTTCCGCAGCGACCGGTTCCGGTGTGTTCGTCTATTCGCGTGCCGGCTACGGGAAGTCACGCCCGGTCGCGCTGCCGTGGCCGCTTTCATATATGCACGACGAGGCGCGCGAGACGCTCCCGCGCCTACTCGATGCGATCGGTTTTCAGCGCGGGCTGCTGATTGGCCACAGCGATGGAGCCTCCATCGCGGCGATTTACGCAGGGTCCCATCAGGATCATCGCGTAGGGGGCCTCGTGCTGATCGCGCCGCATTTCTTCACCGAGGATCCTGGGATCGCCTCGATCGTCGAAGCGAAGAAAGCCTACGAAACAAGCGATCTGCGCGCGCGCCTGTCGCGCTGGCACGCCGACGTCGACAATGCCTTCAAGGGTTGGAACGGCGCCTGGCTCGATCCTGAATTCCGCAAATGGGATATCACCGAATTCCTTGCCTATATACGCGTGCCGATGCTGATTGTGCAGGGCGAGGA
Source organism: Pseudolabrys sp. (assembly GCA_036391175.1). GTDB lineage: Bacteria > Pseudomonadota > Alphaproteobacteria > Rhizobiales > Xanthobacteraceae > Pseudolabrys. The sequence continues at coordinate 8,673 of DASWAK010000036.1, read as the reverse complement.
TGACCAGTACGGCACGGTGAAGCAGATCGAGGTCGCACAACAGGAATGCTATTGCCCGGTCGAGGTCGCGTTATTGCCGGGCGCGCGTCATTCGCCACAACGCGAAGCGCCCGAAGCGACGCTCAAAGCGATTTCGGAGTTTGTTACGCGCGCTTTGCAGGCGAATGAGTGGGTAAGCGACTTAGCGACAACCGCTCATTCCCGCGCAAGCGGGAATCCAGGGCATATTTAAAGCTGGGTCCCCGCTTTCGCAGGGACGAGCGGGAAACAAAAATTACTCCGCCGCCTGTCTCGTGGCGCTGCCGTGTGCAGAAACGAGGTAATCCATCGCCGCCTGCACGCCACCTTTCTTGTGCGGAATATTAGCAAGCGCGAGCGCCATTTCGGTTGCGGCCAATCCACCCAGCAGCATCGTGTCGTTGATGTCGCCGAGATGACCGATGCGAAACATCTTGCCGGCGAAGCGGCCGAAGCTGGCGCCGTAGGAAATATTGAACTGCTCGAGCGCCAATGCGCGGAACGCATCGGCATCGTGGCCTTCCGGCAGCAGCACGGCGGTGATTGTCGGCGAATAATATCTCGGATCGCGGCAGATGATTTCGAGATTCCATGCCTTGATCGCACGGCGAGTTGCTTCAGCGAGGCGGTCGTGGCGCGCGAAGACGTTGTCGAGGCCTTCCTCGTGCAGCATCTCGATGCCGACCGCGAGTCCTTGCAGCATTTGCGTCGCCGGCGTGTAGGGGAAGAAGCCGATCTTGTTCATCGTCAGCATCTCGTCCCACGCCCAGAACGATTTTGTGAGCTTGGACGTTTTGTTGGCGGCCAGCGCCTTGTCGCTCACAGCGTTGAACGACATGCCGGGCGGAAGCATCAGACCCTTCTGCGCGCCGCCGACAGAAACGTCGACACCCCATTCGTCGTGGCGGTAATCGGCCGAAGCCAGCGAGGAAATGGTGTCAACCATCAGCAAAGCGGGATGCCCGGCCTTGTCGATGGCCTTGCGGATGTCCGCCACCGGCGACAGGCAGCCGGTTGAGGTTTCGTTGTGCAGAAAACAGACCGCCTTGATCTCTTTGCCCTTGTCCTCGCGCAGGCGCGCCTCGATCGCCGCTGGATCGGCGCCGATGCGCCAGTCGGTGGCAATGAATTCGGGAACAAGGCCAAGCTTCTCGGCCATGTTCTTCCATAGCGTGGCGAACTGGCCGGTCTCTACCATCAGCACCTTGTCGCCGGGCGACAACGTGTTGACGAGCGCGGCTTCCCACGCGCCGGTTCCGGTTGCGGTGTAGATGATCACCGGGTTGGTGGTCTTGAAGATTGTCTTGATGCCGTCCAGACACTTCTTGGCAAGCCGCGCGAATTCCGGGCCGCGGTGGTCGATGATGGGCGTATCCATCGCACGCAAGATGCGATCCGGAAGCGGCGAGGGGCCCGGGATATGCAAAAAATGGCGCCCGACCGTACGCGAGGAATTCTTAGCCATAGGTAGTCCGCTCCTGAAACGGCAATTTGTAGGGATTTCGTGGCTCGGCCACGGGCGCGTTCCCGGCCAGGGAGCGACGCTTGTGGCGTTGAACTATGAATGTAACATTGCGGTCAAGCGGTTTTCCGCAATGCGACCTACTCTTTATGCATAGGCTTAGCGCAGGCCAAAAAGGATAAGAAACGTGGCCGTAGTCATGCCCGGTCTGGAGCGCCGGCTAAAGGCCGAATTGACCGGCGAGGTGCAATTCGACCCTTTTACGCGCGGCCGCTACGCCACCGACGCTTCTCACTACCAAATCATGCCGGTCGGCGTGGTCGCGCCGCGCACCATTGAAGAAGCCGATCGGGCGATTGCGATTGCGCGCAGCGAGGGTGCGACCGTTCTGGCGCGTGGCGGCGGAACGTCGCAGGCCGGGCAGACCGTCGGCGAATCGCTGGTCGTCGATTGCTCGAAATATCTCACGCGCATTCTCGATCTCGACGCCAAGCGTGCCCGCTGCACGGTCGAGCCCGGCATCGTGCTTGATGATCTCAACCGGCAGCTCAAGCCGCACGGGCTGTGGTTCCCGGTCGATATCTCGACATCCTCGCGCGCGACTATCGGTGGCATGGCCGGCAACAATTCCTGCGGCGGCCGTTCGATGCGCTACGGCACCATGCGCGACAATGTGATCTCGATCGAGGCGCTGCTCGCGGACGGCACACTCGCGCATTTCGGCCGCATCGGCGGCAATCTCAAGGACGTGCCGGCGCCGTTGCGCCCGCTCGCCAAGAATCTGCTCGCCATTGGTGCCCGCGAGGCCGAAGAAATTGCGGCGCGCTTTCCGAAAGTTCAACGGCGCGTCGGTGGCTACAATCTCGATGCGCTGGTCCCAGGTAAGAACGACATTAATCTCGCGCATGTACTGGTTGGCGGCGAAGGCACGCTTGCTTTCTCCACCCGCATCGAATTGAAGCTTTCGCCGCTGCTCGGGCGCCGCGCGGTCGGCGCCTGCCATTTCGGAAGCTTCCGCGAGGCGATGAATTCGGCACAGCACATCGTGCGGCTGAAGCCGATCGCGGTCGAGCTGATCGATCGCACCATGATTGGCCTGGCGCGTCAGATTCCGATTTTTCAGCCGACGTTGGAAAAATTTGTGCGTGAGACGCCAGAGGCCATTCTGTTGGTCGAATTCGGCGAGGACGACCACGAAATCAACCTGCGCCTGCTCCAGCAACTCAAGGAGCTGATGGGCGATCTCGGTTTCGGATGGGATAAGAGCGGCGCAAAATGGGGCGGCGTAGTCGAGGTGCTCAATCCCGAATTGCAGGCTGCGATCACGGATGTGCGCACGTCAGGCCTCAACATCATGATGTCGATGAAAGAGGAGGGGAAACCGGTTTCCTTCGTCGAAGATTGCGCGGTGCCGCTCGAGCATCTCGCCGACTATACCTCGCGTCTTACGGAGATTTTTGAAAAGCACGACACGCGCGGCACCTGGTACGCGCATGCCGGTTCTGGCTGCCTGCACGTGCGGCCGATCCTCAATTTGCGGCAGGAGAAAGATGTGCATGCCATGCGCGAAATCGCCGAAGAGGCGTTCGCCATGGTGCGCGAATACAAGGGTTCGCATTCGGGCGAGCACGGCGACGGGCTTGTTCGATCGGAATTCAACGAGCCGATGTTCGGCGCACGGCTCGCGCGCGCTTTCGAAGAAGTGAAGGACCGCTTTGACCCGAAGGGCTTCTACAATCCCGGCAAGGTGGTACGACCGCCGAAATTCGACGACCGCAACCTGTTCCGTTACGCGCCTGGCTATCACGGCGAGCCGATCAAAATGCATCTCGACTGGTCGGCCTATCCCGGTGTTGGTGGCGGTTTTCAAGGCGCTGTCGAGATGTGCAACAACAATGGCGCCTGCCGCAAATTGACCGGCGGTGTAATGTGCCCAAGCTATCGGGTCACTCGCGACGAGCGTGACGCCACCCGCGGGCGCGCCAACACGCTGCGATTAGCCATCAGCGGACAGCTCGGAGCGGCGGCGCTCATCTCCGATGAAATGGCCGAGACACTCAAGCTCTGCGTATCGTGCAAAGCCTGCCGCCGCGAGTGCCCGACGGGCGTCGATATGGCGCGTATGAAAATCGAAGTGCAGGCCGCACGGGCCGCGAAGTACGAACTCTCACTGCACGACAAGCTGGTCGGTTTCCTGCCGCACTACGCGCCTTACGCCGCACATTGGCATCGCTTTTTCAATTTGCGTGATCGCAGCGCAATCTTGCGTAAAGCCTCGGAATTGGTCGCCGGCTTTTCCTCTCGCCGCAGCCTCCCGGAATGGCGCAAGGACACGTACCGCGACCGCTCCGACTGGCGCTACACGACGGCGGAGCAGAACGCGCCGGCGCGCGAAGTGGTACTGTTTGCCGACACGTTCAACCGGTATTTCGAACGCGAGAATCTGGACGACGCGTTGAATGTGCTCGTGGCCGGCGGTTATCGCGTCCATGCGCTGCTGCCGGCGAACCCTGATGAGCGGCCACTGTGTTGTGGTCGCACTTTTCTCTCGGTCGGGCTGGTCGACGAGGCGCGGCGTGAAATGCAACGCACATTGGACGCACTTGCGCCCTATGTCGCACGTGGGCTGCCCGTCGTCGGCCTCGAACCGAGTTGCCTGTTCACCTTCCGCGATGAATTGCCGGCTCTATTCAAGGGTGAGGTGGTGGATGCGCTGGCAGCGAACGCGTTTCTGTTCGAGGAATTCATCGCGCGCGAGCATAAGCAGGGCCACCTGAACTTGCCGCTCGGTCCGCTGCCGAAAAAGGCGCTGCTGCACGGCCATTGCCATCAGAAGGCCTTCGACACGATGGGCGCAGTCGAGAGCACGCTCAGGCTGATCCCGAAGCTTTCGGTCGAGACGATTGAATCGAGTTGTTGCGGCATGGCCGGTTCGTTTGGCTATGACGCCGCGACCATCGATGTTTCTCGCAAGATGGGCGAACTGTCGCTGCTGCCTGCGGTGCGCAGGGCGGAACCCAACACGCTGATCGTGGCTGACGGCACCTCCTGCCGGCACCAAATTCACGATGGTAGTGAACGGGAAGCTGCCCACGTCGCCCGCGTACTGGCGATGAGCGTGGTGGCGGCTGGCTCAACGGCGGCTGTGTCGCCATACTAGGCTCATGGCCAAACTTTTCCCTACGTCCCTCGTCGGTTCCTACGCACAGCCGGAGTGGCTGATTGACCGCGCCAAGCTTGCAAGCCGGTTTCCGCCGCGCGTGCGCGCCAAGGAGCTGTGGCGTGTCGCACCGGACTATCTCAAGCAGGCACAGGATGACGCAACCCTGCTTGCGATCCGCGATCAGGAGCGCGCCGGGCTCGACATCATCACCGACGGTGAGATGCGACGCGAAAGCTATTCCAATCGCTTCGCCACGGCACTCGAAGGTGTCGACATCGACAATCCCGGCACGGCGCTTGACCGCTCCGGCCATCCCAATCCGGTGCCGCGCGTTACCGGCAAAGTCCGGCGCCGGCATCCGGTGGAGGTGGAAGATGTAAAATTCCTGCGCGCCAATACCGACCGCATGATCAAAATGACGGTGCCCGGCCCGTTCACGATGTCGCAGCAAGCGCAGAACGATTTCTACAAAGACGAGGAGGAGATGGCACTCGACTACGCCGCCGCGGTCAACGAAGAGATCAAGGACCTTTTCACTGCCCGCGCCGACATCGTGCAGATCGATGAGCCCTATATGCAGGCGCGGCCGGAAAAAGCGCGTAAATATGGACTCAAGGCGCTCAACGCCGCGCTTGACGGAGTGACTGGACAGACGGCTGTCCACATCTGTTTCGGCTACGCCGCCATCATTCATGTGCGTCCGGAGGGATATTCATTTTTGCCGGAGCTGGTGGGATCGTCGGTCAGGCAAGTTTCGATCGAAACCGCGCAATCCAATCTCGACTGTGCCGTGCTCGAAAAGCTGCCGGGCAAGACCATCATTCTCGGCACGCTCGACCTCTCCAATATGACGATCGAGAAACCCGAGACCGTGGCAGCGCGCATCCGGCGCGCGCTGTTACATGTGCCGGCCGAGCGCATCATCGTTGCTCCCGATTGTGGCCTAAAATATCTGCCGCGAGAGATCGCCTACGGAAAGATGTGCGCCATGGTCGAAGGCGCGAGGATCGTACGCGCCGAATTGTCGAAATGAACGGCAAAGCCGAACCGATGCTCACCGCGATCGAAGGCGTCGATTCGGAAAATCCCGGCTCGACGCTCAACCGCAGCGGCAAGCCAATTCCCGTGCCGCGTATCACAGGGAAAATCCGCCGGTTCGCACGATGTGGCATTTGGGAAAATGCAAGCAATGGCGCAAGGGGCAGATATCGTGCGCCGGGAGCAGCGTGACAATTAGACGAGCGGCGGCTTGAACTTGGGCTCAATACCCGCAAAATGGGCTCAAATAACAAGGACAGCACGGTCCATGACCAATGGAACCGCTGCAAAGCCAACAAAGGGAGGACAAGATGAAAAATTTCGTTGCTGCCGGCACGGCCGTTGCGGTCATCGCGCTGGCGAACGTCCCGGCCATGGCCTGGGAACCGACCAAACCGGTCGAAATCGTGGTGGCCGCTGGTGCGGGCGGTGCATCCGATCAGATGGCGCGTATGATTCAAGCTGCCATCCAGAAGCATAATTTGATGAAGCAGCCGATGGTCGTGTCGCTTAAAGGCGGCGCATCGGGCGCCGAAGCGCTGATGTACATGAAGTCGAGCGATGGCGACCCGAACAAGGTTCTGATTGCCTATTCGCTGATCTACATGCTGCCGCTGTCTGCCAAGATCCCATTCAACTGGCGTGAGCTGACGCCTGTGTCTGTGATTGCAATGGACCAGTTCGTTCTGTGGGACAACACGACGCTTCCATACAAGAACGTGAAGGAATTTGTCGAGGCGGCCAAAGCTGCTCCACAGCCGTTCAAGATGGGTGGCACCGGCTCCAAACGCGAAGACCACATCCTGACGGTGTTCATGGAGAAAAAGACCGGCGCTAAGTTCGCCTATCTGCCCTACAAGTCAGGCGGCGAGGCGGCGACCCAGCTTGTTGGCAATCATACCGCGTCGAACGTGAACAATCCGTCGGAAAATCTTGAGGTCTGGCGCGCAGGCCAGGTGCGTGCGCTATGCGTGTTCGACAAGGAACGCATCTCGTACAAGACCAAGGTGACCGACACGCAATCGTGGAATGACATCCCGACCTGCAAAGAGGAAGGGCTCGATGTGCAGTATCTGATGCTGCGCGCCATGTTCCTGCCGGGCAAGGTCTCTCCGGAACAGACCGCTTTCTACATCGATCTGTTCAAGAAAGTGTCCGAGACGCCGGAATACAAGGACTACATGGAAAAGCAGGCGCTCAAGCCGGTGTTCCTGACCGGCAAGGACATGCTCAATTTCCTCGAAGAAGACGACAAGCTGAATTCGAGCTTGATGAACGAAGCCGGCTTCGTCGCGAAATAATCAAGACTTGACGCGATTGCTCTCGGCCTACTCTCTGTAGAAAAGGCCGGGAGCGCCTTGCCAGAGGCCAGCATTCTCGTCCAGACAGTGGAGAGGTGGTCCAGAAGCGCCCGCCAAACAAACCAGCGCATGTCCTCGACCGAACCCGAAATTGCCGTAGACGATCCGACCGCGCCGGCCGAGGACTCGCCGCCCGTCACTAGCACGCGGACCGTAGAAACGGTCGTCTATATCGCCCTGCTGGGTTTGGCGTTGTTACTGGGGTTCGACAATTGGCAGACCGGAATGGGCTGGGAATCGGAAGGCCCGCAGGCCGGTTATTTTCCGTTCTACCTGTCCATGATTCTCGCCGCTGCCAGTTTTTACGGCCTTGTCACAATTTTTTTGAGCCGCGCGGCATCAGGCGGAACCTTCGTTACCCGCGACCAGCTTCGCCGCGTGATGCAGGTTTTCGTGCCTACGTTTTTGTTTTGTCTGTTCACGCAATGGCTCGGACTCTACGTCGCGAGCTGGGTATTGATTGCGGGCTTCATGTGGATGGTCGGCCGCATCGCGCTATGGAAATCGTTGGTTACAAGTTTCGTTTTTACGCTTGCCATGTTTGTCACATTCGAGCTCGCGTTCGACGTCATCATGCCGAAAGGGCCGCTCGAAGCCCTGATCGGGTTCTAGCGCAGCAAGGACCGGGGTAGCCGCTATGGAAGCTTTCGGTCTTCTTATTCACGGGTTTAGCGTTTTGCTGACATGGAAGACGCTCGCCCTGATGATGGTTGGGCTGGTGCTCGGCGTCTTCGTAGGCGTATTGCCGGGGCTGGGCGGACCGAACGGCGTCGCTATTTTGCTGCCGCTCACGTTCACGATGGATCCGACATCGGCCATCGTGATGCTGTCCTGCATTTATTGGGGCGCACTATTCGGCGGCGCTATCACGTCGATATTGTTCAATATTCCGGGCGAAGCCTGGTCAGTGGCGACGACCTTTGATGGCTACCCGATGGCCCAGCAGGGTAAGGCTGCGGAAGCGCTCACAGCGGCCTTCACCTCCTCCTTCATCGGTTCACTTTTTGCCGTGCTGCTCATCACGTTCCTCGCACCTGGAATTGCGTCTTTCGCATTGCGGTTTGGACCGCCGGAATTCTTTGCGGTCTATCTACTCACCTTCTGCTCCTTTGTCGGTTTGGGCCGCGAAGCAAAACACAAGACAATTATTTCGATGGCGCTCGGCCTGCTGCTTGCCGGCGTCGGCATGGACACCGTCTCCGGCCAGTTGCGCATGACCTTCGGCCTGAGCGAACTGCTGCGCGGCATCAATTTTCTGGTCGCGGTGATCGGGTTGTTTGGCATCAGCGAAATTTTACTCACCATGGAAGAGCGGCTGGCGCTGCGCGGCCATGCGGCGCGCATCAGCCTGCGGGTGCTGCTGAAAGTTTGGAAGGACCTGCCACGCTACTGGGTGACGCTGCTGCGGTCCTCCGTTATCGGGGCTTGGCTCGGCATTACGCCCGGCGGCGCAATCGCAGCGTCTTTCATGGGCTATAATCTGGCCAAGCGTTTTTCCAAGGATCCCGAAAGCTTCGGCAAAGGCCGCATCGAAGGCGTGTTCGCGCCGGAAACCGCGGCGCACGCGTCGGGTACGGCGGCCCTGCTGCCGATGCTGGCGCTGGGAATTCCCGGATCCGGTACGGCAGCCA
>DASWAK010000035.1:0-2810 GCA_036391175.1 Pseudolabrys sp. | reverse complement strand
CGGCGCTGGTGCTGCTCGGTTGGCAATACTTCTTCGCCGTTCCGCAGGAAAAGGCGCGGCAGGAGCAGTTGCAGGCTCAGCAGCAAAAGCAGAGCTCGCCCACACCAGCCCAGCCGGGCCAACCGGTACAGCCTCCCGCGCCACCGCAAGTTTTCGGCCAAGCAAGCCCTCCCACGGCCGCTATCCCGGTGGACCGCACGGCGGGGCTGGCGGCCTCGCCGCGCGTGCCAATCGCAACCGGCAGTCTGCAAGGCTCGATCGCACTCAAGGGCGGACGCATCGACGATCTGGCACTGGTTAAATTTCGCGAAACCGTCGACCCGAAGTCGCCGCCAATCGTTTTGCTTTCGCCGTCCGGGACTGCGGATCCTTTCTACGCCGAATTCGGTTGGACTGGCACTGCCGGCGCCAATGTGAAGTTGCCGACGTCGGAAACAATGTGGAAGCAGGCAGGTTCCGGTACGCTCAGCGTCGGTCATCCGGTGACGTTGACCTACGATAATGATGAAGGACTCGAATTCCGCCGCACGATCGCTGTCGACGACAAGTACGTGTTCACGATCAAGGACGAGGTTACCAATAAAGGCGCGAGCCCGATCTCTCTTTTTCCCTATGCTTTAATCTCGCGCCATGGCACGCCGCACACTGCCGGCTACTACATATTGCATGAAGGCCTGATTGGCGTGCTCGGTGATTCCGGTTTGCAGGAATACACCTATAAAAGCATCACCGAGAAAAAAGCCGTCAATTTCGACGTCACCAATGGCTGGCTCGGTATCACTGACAAATACTGGGCAGCCGTGCTGCTGCCGGATACGGCTGCGCGTATCAAGGCGCGATTCTCAACCGGCATGCTTGGCAACCTGCCGACCTACCAAACCGACTATCTGCTCGATGCGCAGACGGTCGCGCCTGGTACGACTGCCTCCGCCAACGCACGGCTCTTCGCTGGCGCGAAGGAGGTGGCCGTCATTAATGAATACGACAAACAGCTCAAGCTCAATCGTTTCGATCTGCTGATCGACTGGGGCTGGTTCTATTTCATCACCAAGCCGCTATTCATCGCGATCGATTATCTCTACCGCCTTGTCGGCAATTTCGGTCTCGCGATCTTGATCGTGACCGTGCTTATCAAGATTGCGTTTTTCCCGTTAGCAAACAAATCATACGCCTCAATGGCGAAGATGAAGGCGGTGCAGCCGCAGATGACTGCGCTGCGGGAGCGCTTTGCCAATGACAAGGCCAGGCAGCAACAAGAGCTGATGGAGCTGTACAAGAGGGAGAAGATCAATCCGCTCGCCGGTTGCCTGCCGATCGCGATCCAGATCCCGGTATTTTTCTCGCTCTACAAGGTGCTGTTCGTCACCATCGAGATGCGGCACGCACCGTTCTTTGGCTGGATCCATGATTTGTCGGCACAGGACCCGACTAACATCTTCAATCTATTGGGCTTAATCCCATTTGATCCGACGGTGCTACCGCTGGTCGGCCAGTTCCTGCATCTCGGTCTATGGCCGCTGATCATGGGCGTGACGATGTGGGTGCAAATGAAGCTCAACCCGGCGCCGCCCGATCCAACCCAGGCGATGATCTTCAACTGGATGCCGCTGATCTTCACCTTCATGCTGGCAAACTTTCCGGCTGGGCTAGTGATCTACTGGGCATGGAATAACTCGCTTTCGGTGCTGCAGCAGAGCGTGATCATGCGCAAACACGGCGCCAAGATTGAATTGTTCGACAACCTCAAGGCGTTGTTCGTCAGGAACAAGACCGAGACCTGAGAGCAATCGCCGGCTGTAAGCCATATCGATGGGCACCGGCGACTTCACCCGCGCTGAAATCGAGGCCGGCCGGCGTCTATTCGCCGGAGACTGGCAGTTTGTTGCTGCGACCGGGACGCCCGCTTCATTGCCGCCGATGCGCGGCATCGAGATTGCCTTCGCCGGCCGCTCCAACGTGGGCAAATCGAGCCTGATCAATGCGCTCACGGGCCGCAAGAATCTCGCGCGCATCTCACGCACGCCGGGCCGCACGCAGGAGCTCATCTTTTTTACCGGTGGCGAGAGCCTCAACGTGGTGGACATGCCCGGCTACGGTTATGCCGCTGCGGCGAAATCCAAGATCGCGGCCTGGACGGCGCTGATTGACGCCTTTCTCCGCGGCCGCAGCAACCTCGCCCGCGCCTATGTGCTGGTGGACGCGCGCCATGGCCTCAAACCGTCCGATGATCCCGCGCTTGAGGCTCTCGGCCAGGCGGCCGTCAGCCATCAGATTATCTTGACCAAATGCGACAAACTGAGGCCGGCGGAGCTCAACAGCCGCATCGCGGAGGTGGAAGCGGCGCTAGCCAAGCGGCCCGCTGCCTTTCCCACTGTGCTTGCGACATCGTCCCGGGACGCAACCGGGATCCCAGAATTGCGCGCGGCTATCGCCCGCTTATTGGCGGAAAGAGGACGCTGACGCATTGTCGGATGACCGCTACATCGGCTAGAAACCCCGGCGATGAGCAAAGCCTCCAAGATCGACCCGCAAGAGCAGGCCCGCATCCTCTCCGAGGCGCTGCCCCACATGCAGCGCTACGACGAGGAGATCGTCGTGGTGAAATACGGCGGACACGCCATGGGCCAGGAACAGATGGCGCGCGACTTTGCCCGCGATATCGTTCTACTTGAACAGACCGCTATCAATCCCGTGGTCGTACATGGTGGTGGGCCGCAGATCGAGGCCATGCTCAAGAGGCTCGGCATCAAGTCCGAATTCGCGGCTGGCTTGCGCATCACGGACGCCAAGACCGTTGAAATTGTGGAGAT
>DASWAK010000034.1:0-23826 GCA_036391175.1 Pseudolabrys sp. | reverse complement strand
TCGGGATAAACTTTTTTCATGCAGTTCTTCTGCCTTCTTCTCCGAGTATGCTTCTAACATCATGAGAAAACATCATACGGACGGTTGCATGCAAGCCTAGCGCGTCGGGGCAGCGGGCGGGGTCGCTGGAGCCGCGGGCGGCGTAACGTCAGTAACCGGGTTGCGCGGAGGCGTGATATCCGTGACCGGATTGCGCGGCTTTTGTGCTGCCGGAGCGGAGGGCGCAGCCGGTGCTGGCGTGGCCGTGCTGGCCGGCGCATTCGGCATCGTCAGCGTCCTCGGCAGCAACGGCACGCGATGCGGGTAATAGGTCCAAAATACAAAGAGCGCCACAAATAACAGCGCCGACAGCACGGCAGCCGCACCACGACGGTTGAACGACAGCAGGTTGCCGACGAAGGTTGCGAAATAGGCGAATACCGCCAACACAACAACGTATAGCCAGTCCACTTGGGCGAGATCGATCGGCATCGGATGTCATCCGCCTCCTTTCGCGGTGGGTTAGTCTAGCGCAGACCCGCGATACGGGTCACCCCCGCGCGGAAATTTGCTGCGCCGGCATTTAACATTATTACATCGTGATCTTGCCCGAAAAACGGGTTCCAACTGGTTGGGATCACGCGCTATACCTGCGCCCGCCATGCCTAACGTCCTCATTCTCACTGAAGTCCAGGAAGCCATGCGCGCCCGATACAGGGCGATGCTGCTGGAGCGATTTCCGCAATTGACGATCAATGTAGTCGGTCATCACGACGATGTCGGTCCCTACATTGCCGGTACAGACATCTTGCTGTGCTTTTCGCCGCCGATGGCCGACCATGTAGTGCGCGATGCGCCCAAGCTTAAATGGATCCAGGCGCTCGGGACCGGCGTCGACAATATCATTGACCTGCCGTCGCTAAGCAAAGAGGTGCTGGTCACAAATATCCGCGGCATCCACGGGGCGCCCGTGTCGGAAGCGACCATCGCCTTCATGCTGTCGCTGGCGCGCGACATGCCACGTTCGGTACGCGCGCAGCAGGAGAGCAAATGGGAGCGCTGGCCGTCGGCACTGCTCGCTGGCAAGACTGTCGGCATTCTAGGTGTCGGCCTGATCGCGGAATATCTGGCGCCAATCTGCAAGACATTCCAGATGACCGTGATCGGCATCAGCGGCAGCCCCCGTGAAACGAAGGGCTTCGACCGCGTGGTGCATCGCGACGAACTCGTGAAGGTCGCAGCTGAACTCGATTTTCTCGTTGCGCTCACTCCGCTGTCGCCGGAAACACGCGGTATCGTCGGTGCCAAGGTCTTCGCCGCAATGAAACCCACCACCTACGTGGTCAACGTCGCGCGCGGCGGCGTGGTCGACGAACCGGCCTTGATCGCTGCGCTTGAGGCCGGGAAAATCGCCGGTGCAGGGCTCGACGTTTTTTCGCAAGAGCCGCTGCCGCCCGAAAGCCCGCTATGGAAGACGAAAAACGTTACAATCTTTTCCCATCTCGGCGGCTATTCCCAGGGCTACGAGGATCGCGCTATGCCGACCATCGCCGGCAACATGGCCAAGTTTCTCGCCGGCGATCTCAAGTCCATGATCAATATTGTGCGCAAGCCCGCGTCCTGGAGAGACTGAACCATGGCTTTGCCCGAACGCCTGAATGTGCCGATCTCCAATGCCGAACTCGAACGGCGTTGGCGCGCCGTGCGCGCCGCCATGGAAAGAGAAAAGATCGACGTGCTGCTGATGCAGAACAACAACGATCACATGGGTGGCTACGTACGTTATTTCACAGACATGCCGGCGACCAATGGCTATCCCAACACGGTGGTCTTCCCGCACGATGACGAGATGACCGTGGTGTGCCAAGGCCCATTTGGCGGTTCGGAGGCAACCGCGCAGGGCGATCAGAACTGGCGCGGCGTTAAGCGCATCCTCACAACGCCAAGTTATGCCTCCGCACATTACACAAAGGATTACGACCCCGAGCTAGCCGCAACGGCACTCAAGCCCTTCGCTCAGGCGACCATCGGCTACGTCGGCACCTATCAGATGTCTTACGCGCTGCTCGATTACATGAAGCGCGCTTATCCGCAGGCGCGTTTTGTCGATGCCTCCGATATGGTTGACAAAATCAAGGTCATTAAAAGTGCGGAGGAAATGGAACTCGTGAAGCGTGCTGCGCTGATGCAGGACGGCGCCATGCGCGCCGCCTTCGCAGCGGTAAAGCCCGGCATGCGCGACACTGAAGTCGCCGCTGTTGCGCAGCATTACAGCCAATGCCACGGCAGTGAGAACGGTATCTATCTCTGCGCATCGATGCCGCTCGGAAAGCCTTCCAAATTTGCCAACCGGCATTTGCAGAACCGCGTCATCCAAAAGGGCGACCAGATCGCGTTGCTGGTGGAGGACAATGGACCGGGCGGCATGTACACCGAGCTCGGACGCTCCTGCGTGGTTGGCGCCAAGGTGCCGCAGGCGATGAAGGACGAGCTCGATTTCTGCAAGACCTCGCGCAAGCTCACGCTCGACCTGCTCAAGCCGGGCACGCCCTGCAAGGATATCTGGGACGCCTTCAACGATTTCATGCGCAAGAACGGCCGGCCGGCCGAGGCGCGGCTTTATTGCCATGGTCAGGGCTATGACCTCGTCGAACGCCCGCTGGTGCGGCACGACGAGCCAATGACCATCGAGAAGGATATGAATATCGTCGTCCATCCGACGTATATTCACGGCGGTTATCTCAACTGGCTGTGTGACAATTACCTGATCGGCGGCAACGGACCAGGTGACCGGCTGCACCAGTTCCCCGAGGAAGTCGTCGAAGTCGGTTAGCCATGCTGCCTGGCCGGCTTGACCGCCGAGCGCTCGCTGCGCAAGGCTCTATCTCTTTGGTGGAGAGCACAATAATGAAAAAGGTTTTGATTGCCGCGGCAGCTGCACTGGCGTTTACCGGAGCGGCCGTCGCCCAAACTTTCCCGTCCCGCCCTGTAACCATGGTGATCCCGTTTGCAGCAGGCGGACCGCAAGACACCATCGGCCGCATTGTGGCGCAGCGCATGGGCGAATTGCTCGGCCAGCCGGTCGTGATCGAGAATGTTGGTGGCGCCGGTGGCATGACGGGCTCGAAGCGCGTCGCCGATGCCAAACCCGACGGTTACACCATGATTCTTGGCAGCGTCGGTACGCATGCGCAGAACCAGACGCTCTACAAGCACCCCCTCTACAATGTGGAGACTGATTTCACGCCGGTTGCCTATCTCGCGATAACGCCCATCGCGATCATCACCCGGCCGGACCTGCCGGCGAACAACTTCAAGGAATTCATCGACTACGCCAAGGCTAATCAGAGCAAGATGCAATATGGATCGGCCGGGGCCGGCTCCGCCACTCATCTCGCCTGTGTCGTGCTCAACAGCGCCATGGGCACAACGATCACACATATACCGTACAAAGGCACCGGCCCAGCCATGCAGGACCTGGTTGGCGGACGCATCGACTACCTGTGTGACATCATCGCCACCGCCAAACCGCAGATCGAGGGCGGCAAGGTGAAAGGCATCGCCATCATGACCAAGGAGCGTTCTCCGGTTCTGCCCAATCTCGCGACCACCGGCGAACAGGGCCTCGATGTGCAGGCCTATACCTGGAGTGCACTGTTCCTGCCGAAAGGCGCGCCGGCTGACATAGTGAAGAAGCTCAATGACGCCGCCGCCGGCGCCATCGCGACACCGGAAGTACAGGAGCGTCTGGCCAAGCTTGGCGCGACTGTTGCGGCGCCAAACGAGCGCAGCCCGCAATGGCTGGGTGATTTCGTCAAGAGCGAAGTCAAGAAGTGGGAAGCGCCGATCAAAGCGAGCGGCGTGCAGGTAGAATAACAACGCCGTAGCGGCTTTGCCGAGCACGTAAGGAGCAAGGGGTCGACGATGGCCGACATCAAGATTCTAAATCCCGAAGCGCTCGGCAAGCCGCTCGGCCAATATTCGCATCTCACCCGCGTGAAAGCGTCGGAATTTGTTTTCATTGCCGGCCAAGTGGGCGTTGACCGCGACGGCAAAGTGGTAAGCGCCGACGACTTCAACGCTCAGTGCGTGCAGACCTTTGCCAATATCGAGGCAGCACTGAAATCAATCGGCGCCGGTTGGGGCAATATCGTGCAATTTACGACTTACCTGGTGCACTCGCAGGATATTCCAAAATTCATGAAGTATCGGCTGCGTGAATTTCCGAAAATGTTTCCGAACGGCGCCTATCCGCCTAATACACTGCTGATGGTCGACCGGCTTGTGCAGGAAGCGCTGCTGGTCGAAGTGCAGGCGGTGGCGGCGCTTTAAGCTAGGCGGCCGGTTTGTCCATCAGGCTGACGTGACCCACAGCCACGCGCCAGCCTTCCGGAAATTTTACCCATGTCTGGGTTTGCCGGCCGATCTTGCCGGGTGCCGAGGGGCGCTCGTAGAGCGTCGAAGCCACCGCGAAGTCGCGCCCAAATGTGGTGATTATCGTTCGCGATAACTTGCGGCCAAGGGCAACCGGCGAGCGTGCGGCGCGGAATGATTTTATCTCGGCGTGGCCATAAAGAATTTCAGTGGCGCCATAGCGGACGGTGCGTGGATCATCGCGGAAGAGTTCATCAAGCGTACGCACATCGTTTGAGACCAGCGCCTTTTCGTAACGCTCAAATGCCGCCCTCACTTCGGCGACGACATCCGGCAAATCGATTTCCATTGTGTGCTCCTCCATTCGATAGCCCTATCCTCCGTAATTGCCGGGTGTCTTTTTTCTTGTCGTCCCGGGCGAACGCGTCACTCCGCGCCTCACGAGAGCGCCCCTCGGTGGACCGAACGCTAGGACCAAGCAATAGGAATATAGTCGAGAATAGATGTAGATGCTCGGGAGACAAACTGAGCCGGATTGCAAGCCCGCTAGCATCTGCGCTTTGCAATGACGTAAGCTAAAGATAAGACGAGCCCACCGGCTTGCTACGAGCGCCACAATACGCCGCACGATTATGAACGGGGGGATTGCCGTGAAAGCCTTGAGATCGCTGCTGATCGGATTGGCCTTGCTGTGCCCAGCATTGGCTATGGCGCAGGATTTTCCCAACAAGACTATTAGGCTAATCGTTCCGTTCCCGCCCGGCGGGCCAAACGACATCATCGCGCGCGTCGTCGGGCAGCGCATGTCCGAAATCCTCAAGCAGCCGATCGTTATCGACAACCGCTCAGGGCAAGGCGGCGTCGTCGGAACGGATGTCGTCGCGAAGGCGCCGCCGGATGGCTACACCATCGGCATTGTCAGCGCCGGCGCGCTCGCCATCAGTCCGAGCATGGAGAAGGTCGCCTACGACACGCTCAGGGATCTGCAACCGATCACCCTGGTCGCCAAGGTTCCGGAAATGCTGGTAGTGGCGACGAGTGTCCCCGCCAATAACATGCAAGAACTGGTAGCGCTGGCGAAGTCGCAGCCCGGCAAGCTCAACTTCGCATCCTCCGGTCCCGGCAGCATGCCGCATCTCGCAGGCGAACTGTTCAAGCTCACGGCCGGCATCAACATCGTGCACGTGCCCTACCGCGGCGCAGCTCCTGCCGTGAACGATCTGCTTGCCCAGCAAGTGCAAATGGTTTTCCTCGATTTGCCGGTGCTGCTGCCGCAGATCAAAGCCGGTAAGCTCAAGCCGATCGCGGTGGGTGCCATGCAGCGGGTGCCGAGTGCGCCCGATGTGCCAACCACTGTGGAAGTTGGCATGGCCCATCTGCAAACTGAAAACTGGTACGGCATGGTCGGCCCGGCCAAGACGCCGCCACCGATCGTCGCCGTGCTAAATAAAGCCGCGGTCGAAGCGATGAAAGATCCCACCGTGATCGAGAAATTAGCGAACCAGGGCGCGATTCTGGTCGGCGATATGCCCGATCATTTCCGCGATTATATCGACAGCGAAACCAAGAAATGGGCGAAAGTGATCCTGGATGCCGGCGTGCATACCGATAAATAAGTCGGTCGGTAGTTTCGCATGTCCGTCACCGAAAAGTTCATCCTGCGTTCGACGCCGACCTCGCCGTTCGGCCGCAAGGTCCGCATGGCGATCGAGGCGCTGGGTTTGAGCGAGCGCGTCACAGTCACCCCCGCCGACCCGCTCGACGAAAACGATACGCTGCGCCAGCAGAACCCGCTCGGCAAAATGCCATGCCTCGTGCTGGCCGACGGCAGCACGATCTACGACAGCGGCATCATCATTGAGTTTCTGCAAGATGTCGCTGGAACTGACCGGCTCCTGCCATTGCGCGGGCGCGATCGCTATCGTGCTCTCACGCTGTCGCGACTCGCCGATGGCATCATGGATGCTTCGATCCTGGTGGTTTATGAGACCCGCTTCCGTCCCGATCTGCCGCAATCGCCAAGTTGGCTTTCGCATCAGCGCGACAAGATCAGGCGCGGTTTGGCAGCGTTCGAGGCGTCGCCGCCCAACCCGAACAAAACCGATATCGTTTCGATTGGCCTATCGTGCGCGCTTGGTTACCTCGACTGGCGCAAGCAGGTTGACTGGCGACCCCCCTATCCCGGCTTGGTTGACTGGTTGAACCGGTTTTCCGCGCACGAGCCGGCGTTCGAGCGCACGCGTGCCAAGGAAATGTAATGGAGCACAATTCCGGCACGGCCGCCGATCCACCTTACTGGATGTCCACGCCCAGCAAGCCGAAGCTAAAGTTGCCGGCCGGCGCGTGCGACGCGCATGTGCATGTATTCGGGCCACGCGGGCGTTTTCCTTTTGCCGAAGAACGACGCTACACACCCTCGGATGCGCCGAAGGAGCTACTGTTCAAGCTGCATGAGCGGCTTGGCATCCAGCACTGCGTGATCGTACAGCCCGCCTGCCACGGGGCCGACAATTCCGTGACAATCGATGCGATCGCTGCGACCCGCGGCTCTTACAAAGGTGTGGCGCTGGTGCCGGTGACGATTTCCGACGCCGAGCTCAAGCGGCTCGATGCTGCCGGACTGTGCGGCGCGCGCTTCCATTACATGACGCACCTCGCCAAGGGTCCGCAGGTCGATGAGGTCATCAGTTTCGGCAATCGCCTTGCAAATATCGGATGGCACTTACAGATTCATATGGAAGCCGAATTGATCGCGGACCTCACGCCGGCCCTCAAGCGCTCGCCGGTGCCGGTCGTGATCGACCATATGGGACGAATCGATGCCTCGCTCGGACTGGAGCAACCAGCATTCCGGGCGCTACTCGCGCTGCTTGCCGACAAGAATGTGTGGGTGAAAGTCAGCGGCGCGGACCGCATCACGCGTCAAGATCCGCCTTATTCAGATGCGGTGCCGTTTGCGCGCAAGCTGGTCGCGGAATTCAGCGACCGCTGCGTCTGGGGCACCGACTGGCCGCATCCCAATCATCTGGGGCCGATCCCCGATGACGGCGTGCTGGTCGATATCCTGGCTGAGATTGCGCCGAGTGAAACAGCACGACAGGCCTTGCTTGTGGACAATCCAAAGCGTTTCTACCGTTTCGCACCGGCGCGCAGCTTGACGGGAGCAATATTATGACTGGCCGGCTGCAGGACCGAATCGCCATCGTGACGGGCGCCGGTTGCGTTGGTCCCGGTTGGGGCAACGGGCGAGCAACGGCGGTGCGCTTCGCTGAAGAAGGCGCGAAGATTTTCGCCGTCGACCGTCATCTCGATAGCGTCAAGGAAACCGTCGAGCGCGTGAAAGCGGCTGGTGGCGAGATCGTGACCCATCAATGCGACGTCACCGGCGCCAACTCGGTCGAAGTCATGGTGAAGACCTGCCTCGATCGCTTCGGGCGTATCGATGTGCTGGTGAACAATGTCGGCGGGTCCGCAGCCGGCGGGCCGGTCGAAATGAGCGAAGAAGTCTGGGACGCGCAGGTCGATTCCAACCTGAAGAGCGTGTTCCTCACCTTGAAACACGTGCTGCCGGTGATGGAGAAGCAAAAGGCTGGCGCCATCGTCAACATCGCGTCGACGTCCGGCTTGCGCTGGACCGGTGCAGCGCAAGTCGGCTACGCCGCGACAAAAGCCGGTGTGATCCAGCTTTCGCGCGTCGTGGCGGTGCAATATGCGGACAAGGGCATCCGCGTGAACACCGTCGTCCCCGGGCAATTGCACACGCCGATGGTCGAGGCGCGGCTTGCCGGGCAGCGCGCCGGCGGCGACGTGGAGGCACTGCTCAAGTCGCGCCTCGAGCGCATCCCGATTGGCTTCATGGGCGACGGCCGTGACACCGCCAATGCAGCTTTGTTCCTCGCCTCGGACGAGGCGCGCTTTATCACAGGAACGGAGATCGTCGTAGACGGCGGGATGACCGTGAGGTGCGACTAGACCTATGACGCTGTGCGCCCGGTGATGCCATACATAACGATGCCGAGCCTGCGAGTGGCCATACTTATCTCCGGCTAGCGATTGAGCCAGCGCCGCGCGAAGCCGAGCAGGCCCTGCGGCAGAAAAATGATCATCGCAATGAAGATGAACCCAAGCGGAACCAGATAGGGGAACTGGTCACCGAAGATGCGCGACATCAGTTCGCGCAGCAGTTGGAAGAAGCCGGCGCCGACGATCGGGCCGACCAGCGTGCCGATGCCGCCCATGACATTGAAGATCACGGTGTCGCCCGAGGTAATGAAATAGACGAAATCCGGCGCGGCGAATTCGTTCTGGATCGCGTACAGCACACCGGCGAGCCCCGCAAACAATCCCGACAGCATCACCGACACAATCTTGTAGCGCTCGACCGGATAACCGATGGCACGCGTACGGGCTTCATTCTCGCGGATCGATTGCAGCACCATGCCGAAGGGCGACTGGGTGACGCGCCGCAGGATGAGATAGGACGCCGTCACCACCACCAGTACGAACCAGTGCATGGTCGACGAGGTGAAGCGTGCGTCATAGATGAAGGGAATCGTAAAATGCGGCCGGGTGAAGATCAGCCCGTTCTCGCCGCCAGTGACCGTCGTCCAGGTAAAAATGATGACGTAGAAGATCTGGCTAAAGATCAGCGTCGTAATAGCGAAATAAATGTCGCGCAGGCGGGTGGAAAAATAAGCTACGAAAAGGGCGGCGACCGCAGCCCCAATCAGGCCTAGACCGATCGCCAGCCAAAGATTGGGCGGGCTCACCAGCAGAAGCGCGGCGGCCGCGCCATACATGCCGAGTCCGAAAAACGCCGAGTGGCCGAACGAGATCATGCCGGTATAGCCGATCAGCAGGTCGGACGACATCGCCAGCAGGCCCCAGATCAGCACCTCGGTGAGGAACCGGCGCCAGAATTCTGGCAGTACCAGCGGCGCCGCAATCAACAGCGCCATGATGACATAGAATCCGATCCAATAGATTTTGTTGGAGTGTTTGGTCATTTCGGTGTCGGCACAAACAGACCGGTGGGGCGGAACAGCAGCGTGAGGATCAGCACGACGAACGAGACGATCACCGCCTGCGACGGGTTCACCCAAATCGACGCATAGGACTCAAGCAGGCTGATGAAGATGGCGGCCGCAATCGAGCCGCCGAGATTGCCCATGCCGCCGACCACCACGACGATAAAAGCTTTCAGTACCCAATCGAGCCCCATGGTGTGGCTGACGCCGGCCATCGGCGCGAACAAGACGCCGCTCGCCGCTGCCAAGCCGGCGCCAATGGCGAATACGCCGGTGTAGACCCAAGGCACCGGAATGCCCATGGCTTGCGCCATCACGCGGTCCTGCGTGGTGGCGCGGATCCAGACCCCGAACTTTCCGTATTTGAGGAACAGCCAGAAGGCGCCAATGATGAGAGCGGAGAGCGCCGCGATCAGCAGCCGGTACCAGGGGTATTCGAGATAGAACAGATTGAAATGGGCAGTGATGGGTTCGCTGATCTTGCGCGACACCGGACCGAACTGCCAGAGCACGTAGTTTTGCAAGATTAGCGAAATGCCGAACGTGGCGAGGATCGTGGTCAGCGGATCGCGGCCGATCAGCGGCCGCAACGTCACGATCTGCATCGCAGCGCCGAGAATCGCCACCACCAGCGCCGCGAGCACGAGCGCGAGCCAGAAACTTCCCGTCGCCGTCAGCACGATGACGCCGATATAGGCGCCGAGCATAAACAACTCGCCATGGGCAAAGTTCACGACGTCCATGATACCGAAAATCAGCGTGAGACCCGACGCCACCAGCGCCAGGATCATGCCGGTGACGATGCCGTTCATCGTCTGGATCACCAGTTGATCATAAGGAATCGATTGAAAAAAATGCAGCACGGCATCCATCGCCTACACTCCGAGATATTGCTTGATGACCGGATCGTTCACATCGATCTCCGAGGCGGCGCAGTGGTGCCGCACCCGCCCCTTCTCCATGATGTAGACGCGCTGACTGGCTTCCAGCGTGAGGGGTACGTTTTGCTCGACCAGAAGGATCGCGACATCCTCTTTGTGCAGCACGTCAATGATGTTTTTGATCTGAGAGACCATGCGCGGCATTAGGCCTTCGGTCGGCTCGTCGAGCAGGATGATCTTAGGCTCCAGCATCATGGCGCGGGCGATCGCCAACATCTGCTGCTCGCCGCCCGACAGGGTACCACCGGCCTGGTTGCGCCGCTCAGCCAGCACCGGAAAATAAGTGAAGACCTTGTCGAGCAGCGCCCGCTTTTTTTCTTCCGTCACGCCGTTGCGGTCGAATCCGATGCGCAGGTTTTCCATGACCGAGAGCAGGCGAAAGATGCGCCGATCTTCCGGCACATAGCCGATGCCGAGCCGCGCAACCTTATGTGGTGGCATGCTGGTGATGGCACTACCCTCAAGCTGCACCTTGCCCTGGCTCGGGTGCACAAGACCCATAATGGTCTTCAACGTCGTCGATTTGCCGACGCCATTGCGGCCAAGCAGCCCGACCACCTCGCCGGGACCGACCGTTAGCGAGACTCCGTGCAGGATGTGACTCTTGCCATAAAAGGTGTGCACGTCCTCGACCAGGACGAGCGGCTGCGTGCTGGTGGTGGCGTCGCTCATGTCTTCAGATAGACCTCCAGCACCTTGGGGTTCTGCTGGATTTCATCAGGCGTGCCTTCCGCCAGGATCGAGCCGTAATGCAGCACGGTGATCCGGTCGGCAAGCTCCATCACCACCTGCATGTCGTGCTCGACGATAAGAATGGTCAGGTTCTTTGCGATCCGGCGCACCAGCTGCATCGTGTCATGGGTCTCGGCAGCGCTCATGCCGGCGGTCGGCTCGTCGAGGCACAGCAATTTCGGTTCGGTCGCAAGCGCGATGCCGATTTCGAGATTGCGCTGTTGCCCGTGCGAGAGATTGGCGGCCAGTTCGTCGGCGCTGGACAGCAGGCCGACCAACTCGAGCGCCGCTTCGGCTTTCTCATTGATATCGGGAAATTCGCTGTGGTGCTTGACGATGTTCCAGGCGTGACGGCGCGACTGCGCCGCGATGCGCACGTTTTCCAGCGCGGTGGCGTTCGGCATGATGTTGGTGATCTGGTAGGAGCGCGCGATCCCCTTTTGCGAGATCATGTTGGACGGCAGGCCGGTGATGTCCTCACCGTTGAAGACGATGCTCCCGCTGGTCGGTCGCAGCACGCCAGTGAGACAATTGAAGAAAGTGCTCTTGCCCGCCCCGTTCGGCCCGATGATAGCGCGCACTTCATCGCGCTGGACCTCGAAATTCACCTGGGAAAGCGCCGCCAGCCCCCCGAAACGGACGGCCAACAGCTCCGTCTTGAGGATCGGAGCCGACGCAACTCCCCGGCTGCTCGCCGAGGAGCGTATGTCGGTTGCAGATTGCGCGCTCACTTACGAGGAAGCGAACTTGCAAGCCGGCGGCACGACCGTTTTATCGCCGGGAACCGTCTCGACGATTTGATGCTTGCCGCCTTTGATCTCGAAGATGAACTGACGGATGAATGCCTGATGATCTTCCTTGCGGAGCACGCCGCCGCCTTGCGGAAAGTCGTCGCCTTCCTTCATCACAAGACCTTCCAGGGCCTCGATCAGCTTCATCGTGTCCTTGCGGCCCTCGAACTTCGACGCCTCCATGCCGAGTTTGAGCGCGTTGATCGCCTCGTAGTTCGACTGCACATAGCGGTCGGGCAGCGGGCCGGACGGATCCATCTTGGCCAACCGGGCCTTGGCTTCGTCGAAGAACTTGTGATGCGCCGGCGTATCGAGCGGGCCCTGGAATACCGGAATGTACCGGTTGATGCCGATGAAGCCCTCGATCTTGTTGCCGAGTGCCGGTAGGTTGGTGGATTCGGCAATGGCGCCGTCGCCTGCCCATTTGTACTTCTTGGTGAGGCCGAGATCGAAGGCCTGGTTGCCGATGGTGATGCCATCCTTGCCGAAGAAGATGCCGAACAGCCCGTCGAATTGTCCGGTAATCTTGGAGAGGAACGGCGTCATGTCGGCAGTTCCCAGCGGAATACCGGTGGTCTCGACGACTTCCCCGCCCTGCTTCCTGATTTCCTGGGCGTAAGCGTCGCGCGTCGACTGGCCCCAAGAATAGTCAGCATAAACAATGTGCCACTTCTTGCCCATCTTGTTAACGAGATATGGCGCGATGGCCACCGCCTGCGCCGGCGCAAATTCGTAAGTCCGAAAGCTGTAGCGGTTACACTTCGTGGTGGTCAGCGTGGTATCGAGGCACACGCTGATCATGTTGACGACCTTGTTTTCCTCGAACACCGGCATGCAGGCGAGGCAGATGTTGGAGAGGAAGCCGCCGACATGCGCGTCGACATTGTCTTCGACCAACAGCTTCTGGGTCTTGCGACGTCCGACGTCGGGCTTGGACTCGTCGTCCGCAATCACCGCCTCGAGCGGCCGGCCATTGACGCCGCCCGCCGCGTTGATGCGGTCGATCGCCATTTGCAATCCGACCACTGCGGTCTTGCCGCCAAGCGCTCCCGCGCCCGACAACGGCTGCAGCGAACCGATCTTGTAGGGGGTCGCAGCGCCGAAGGCTGCGCGCCATGGCGCCGGCACCAGTATGGCCGCGCCCAGCACGCCGCCGCCCCAGCCGACGAGTGTGCGGCGGGTTACCTTGCCGCTGTACCAGAAATCTTGCGCCCACCCCTCCTCTTTCCATTTTTCAGTCATCGCTAGTCCTCCCTCAGATTTCATATGTCCTCATCGACGCCCGCGCGGATGCACGGACGCCGAAACAAAAGCTGGATTCGTTGTGCGAAAAACGGGCGTGATCACCCGCGCTGCGCAACGGCGGCGCGAACGCGGCGATCGCACGCCTATGCCTAGCGGCACGAGCGGCATTTGCAGTTCCTCCCCTGCCAGCCCTTGGCGGGCTCTTGTTGCCATTAGCAAACGCGATCCCGCAGTAACTTTCAACCGCAATATGCGCATTGATGTATCGCCACTCACATGGTCGTATGACTACCCGTGGATTGAGCAGCCGCACTCGAACGAAGCAGCAGTCCGTGCTACGCTCGCTGCGACAACCGCATGGATTATGCCAATGGCCCTCGCATCCCTGCGCCGAGACGATCAATTAGAACCCGCTAACGGGCTTTCAGCGCGCCTTGCGATCAGGGCCGGAAGGCACCGTGGCCCGACCGCCGGCCTCGCGCCTGGCTACGTGCAGGGCAATCTCGCCATTTTGCCGCAGGCGCTCGCCGCCGACTTTCTGCGTTTCTGCCAGCTCAACCCCAAGCCCTGCCCGCTAATCGGAACCTCTGCGCCGGGCGATCCGCGCGTCCCGGAGCTGGGTGAGGACCTCGACATTCGCACCGACCTGCCACGCTACCGCGTCTGGAAGAACGGCGAGCTGGTGGCCGAGCCCGAGGACGTGCGCGAATTCTGGCGCGACGACCTAGTGAGCTTTGTCATCGGCTGCTCGTTTTCGTTCGAGGAAGCACTGACGGCGGAAGGCATCGAACTGCGCCACATCACGCGCGGGTGCAATGTGCCGATGTACCGCACCTCGATTGCCACCCACGAGGCGGGCCCTTTCCACGGACCTATGGTGGTGTCGATGCGGCCGCTGACGCCGCGCGATGCTATCCGCGCCGTGCAGATCACTACGCGCTTTCCATCTGTGCACGGCGCGCCGGTGCATATCGGCAAGCCGGAGATGATTGGCATCAAAGATATCGGCAAGCCCGACTATGGCGATGTCGTCGAAGTGCGTAACGACGAATTGCCGGTGTTCTGGGCCTGCGGGGTTACACCGCAGTCGGTAATCGCGACGGTGAAACCGGGATTCTGCATCACCCATTATCCCGGCAGCATGCTTATGACGGATCGGCGCAACACTGAATTCGCGATTATGTGAGGCGCTTGGGCTGTTGTCCCCGCGAAGACGGGGACCACACCTCGGACTTTCGATAGGCTGCGGAGTATGTGTCCCGGGTCTCGCTTTGCTCGCCCGGGACAACGACCGGCTACGCCGCATCGCGGGCAGCGTTCTTGTCCAACAATCCGGCTTCGACCAATGCGTGACGAATGCGCGCGATTTCCTCGTGCTCAATCTTGACCAGCGGCGGGCGCACCACTGCGCGCGGCAGTCTACCGAGCAGCACCAGCGCTTCCTTCATGCGATTGTGCATGTCGACGAAGGGATCGGCATAGAACACGCGCGCGGTCGGCTCGATGCGATCGTTAAGGCGATTCGCTTCCAACATGTCGTTCTTCTGCACCGCGCGGAAGAGTTGCGCTTGCAAATCGGCGATCACACTGCCCGAGCCCGACAACAGCCCATTGCAGCCGAGCACCAGCGAAGAAAACAGCCACGAGCTATGAGTGGTAAGCACGTTCACAGGCCGGGGCAGATTTTGCAGCGTGCGGATGTGCCATTCATGATGAGGCACGTTGCCGATCCAGTCCTTGATGGCGCGGATCGACGGTACTTCTTCGCACAGCTTGAGCAGCGCGTCCTTGGAGTAGCCTTGGCCAGTTGCGAGCGGGTACTGGAACACGATCAGCGGCAAATCGGTCGCATCGGCAATGCGCTTGAAATGCGCGAGCGCCATAGCCGGCGACTGTCCGAGGGTGAATGGGGCCGGCGGAAACACAAGCAGCGCCGAAGCGCCACTCTGTGCGGCCATGCGTGCGATGCGTGCCGCCTCGATGCTGCCGTCGGCCCAGATGCCATTGACCAGCGGCAGGCGAGCACCGATCTCGTCATGCGCGATCTCGATCACGCGCTTCTGCTCTTCGAAGGTGCAGGACCCGACCTCGGTCGAATGAGCGTTGATTGTGATGGCGGAGAGACCTTCAGTCGCTGCCACGTCGCGTAAGTGTTTGCGGAAGCTCGCTTCGTCGATCGCAAGATCGTTGTCGAATGGCAGCAGCACCGCCGGAATCACACCGTGAGGAACATAGGTCGCGTGCCGTGGCATCCGCCCTCTCCTGTTTCAGATCTCCGCCCGTTCGGGCTCGCCAATATAGCTGAATTCCGCTGACAGTGCGCCAGAAGCGGCCACTAGTTCATTGTGATATCAGACGATTAGCGCGCCGCCATCGATATAAACGATCGATCCGGTCGCAAAGCCGACTGTCATAAACGTCAGGATTTGCTGCGCGATATCTTTACCCACGCCGACACGACCAACGGGCAACGCGGCCGCAGTCTTTGCGAGCATGTCGCGGCGCGCGGCCTCCGGCATGCTGGAGCGTATGGGCGTGTCAATGGTCCCAGGCGACACGGCATTCACTCTGACGGGCACCAGCTCGAGCGCCAGACCACGCGTCAGCGACTCGAGAGCGCCGTTCACCGCACCGACAATGGCAGCGCCCGGGCGAGGACGAATGCTCAAGTAGCCAGTCACTAGTGTGAGCGATCCGCCCGCCCGGATGTCAGCCGCGCGCGCAACGCGCCAAGCGCCCCAGAACTTGCTTTCCATGGTCGCACGTACGTCGTTCATGGGAACGGTTTTAAAGGGGCCCGTGCGTAGCTGCGCCGCGGTCACAACCACATGATCCACTGGGCCGCAGTTGCGGAAAAGACTACTGACACTTTCATCGCTGGTAACGTCGGTCGGGATCGCAGCTGCACCAAACTTTTCCGCAACTGCCTTAAGCCGTTCAGGATTACGGGAGGCGATCACAACATCGGCGCCTTCGTTCTTCGTCAACTCCGCCGTCGCAAGACCAATGCCGGATGAACCTCCGATGACCACGACCTTTTTACCTGTAAGCACCATCATCTTCCCCTTCAGTATCTAGTTCGCGCCAAATTAGGCTCCCACGACCGCGCACGAGTACCATGAACAGCGTTACGAGACCTCACGTAAGAATGGAATAAGCGTGACGCTCTCGTCGTTCGAGAAGTGGCACTGCGCGTTCCAGCACCAGCGTTTTGAAATGCGGAGTCTGCTGATGATCGAGAAACGCCTGCTCGCTCTTATATTGTTCATACAACAGAAATTCATTTGGGTCGTCGTGGGATCGCTGGACGACGAACTGCAGGTTGCCCGGCTCTTGGCGCACTTTTTGGACTAGCTCGCGCAAGATCGCCTCGATCTTCTCGGTTTGACCGTCGCGCGGGCGCCATCGGGCTACAATCACGTGCGTCATGGATCTACTTGGTGGAAGCCTGGGAAGCTCCGAAAGCTTCCGATAATCGCTTTGCCGCTTCATCAAGATGGCGCGCCTTGTTCTGCAGCGCCTGGATCGACAAACGCCAGACCGGTCCGGAAATTCCGATTGCTCCGACAACCTGGCCGCTGAAATCATGCACAGGCATTGCCGCACAACGCATTTCGTTGTCGAACTCACCGTCGTCGAAAGCAATGCCCGCGCGGCGGACATCCTGGAGCTCCCGCCGCAAGCGTTGCGGATTGGTGATCGTCTTCGACGTCAACGCTTTCAACTCTACGCGGTCAAGATAGCGGTCAATCTGATCCGGCCGCAGGGCGGCAAGTATGACTTTGCCCAATGCCGTGCAGTAGGCCGGCCGCACGACTCCAACGCGATCCGTGAGCTGAAACGCGCCTGGTCCCGGCGTGCGCGCCATAACCACCACGGCATCGCTCATGCGCGTGGCAAAATGGCTGCTCTCACCAGTTTCGCGCGACAAGTCGTCGAGCACGGGCATCGCCATGCTCACCATTTCCATTTCATCGAGAGCGCTCGCAGCCAGCGCGAACAGCGGACGGCCAACGCGGTACCGTTTACTCTCCTTGATCTGCCGGATATAGCCGAGCGAGACCATCGTCTTCACAAGATGAAAGGTCGTGCTGTTGTGCAAACCAACCCGTTTGCTGAGATCAGCCAGTCCAATCCCATCGCGGTTGCGCGCCACTTCTTCCAGAATGGCAAAGGCGCGGCCAATCGATTGCACTCCACCGCGCGCCCGATCCTCAACGTCATCATCGATGTCCGGCAAGGGATTTTCGACAATGCGTGCGATCGCCGCACGACCACGAGCGGGACGCCCTCGCTCAGGACTGATATTTGACTTTACTCGGCTTCTCAAAATAAGGCTCCAACGATTCCAACGTGTGCGTAGCGTCTCTGTGGAACGGGCGAAACCGCATTTCTGTCGGCGCGCGCTAGGTGCCGCCGATCAGCATGGGAATGGTGGCTGGCGATTTAGCGCGGATTGATATGGCTGCGTGGCTGCGGTCATGGACATCTCCCGGCATCGGCACACGTTAGCACCCGCTATTTCAAATTGGCAAACACCAACTCACATTGTCGGATATTCATTGACTCGATGCGGTCGCGCCATAAACTGCTCGCAGAATTCGTGTGGCGTGCCGGGACGGCGGGAATGAAAACGCAGGCGGAATGCTTCGGCTGTAATACCTATTCCTACATTCGATCAGAGCCTGCCCATCGATGCATCGCCCGCCTCGCCGATTTGGGTTTTCGTAAATTTGAGCTGATGGTGCATCCGGGACATTTGTGGCCCCCGGGGCCGAATGCTGAGGGCCTGATCGACCTGCGTCGGATACTAGGCGCGGGCGGTCTTGAGGTCGTCACGCTCAATATGCCGAACATCGACGTCAACATTGCCGCCGCAGCGCCGGAGATGCGGGCCCGCTCGCTTGCTATGCTCATTGGCACAATTCGACTTGCAAGCGAGATCGGAGTGCACGGCATTGTAATCGGTCCTGGTAAGGCCAATCCGCTGTTTCCCGCTGACGCTGCGGAATTGGTGCCCCACTTTTTCGCTGCACTTAATGCGCTCTGTCCACTCGCCAAGTCTGCCGGCACCGCGCTTTGGGTTGAGAACATGCCGTTCGCGTATCTGCCAGCCATCGACGAGCTCATGCTCGTGCGATGCGGAAAGCGCTTAAGGCTTGTGCATCTCTCCGATACCGGCCGGCAGCAATACCGCCATGATCCGGTGGGCCACGGCAGCGTTCCTTTTCATGATATCCCCGCAATGCTACGTGATGCCAGCTACTACGAGTCTCCAATGCTCGAGATCATATCCCGCAATCCCGACAACGATATTCTCGACAGTGTGGAGAAGCTGACTGCATTCGGATTCGCGCCAACGGTCGCCGTCAGCAGCGCTTGATTATCTCCGCAATAACACAACAAACGGTTGGAACTCATGTTGCCTTCTTCAAGTGATGTTGTTGTGGTCGGAGCCGGCAATGCGGCCTTTTGCGCCGCGCATGCCGCTGCCGAGCACGGTGTCTCTGTCCTTGTGCTCGAGCGCGCGCCAGAAGATGAATCAGGCGGCAACAGCCGCTTCACGGCAGGTGCGTTCCGTTGCGTTTATGATGGTGTCGATGATTTGCGCGCCCTAATGCCCGATCTGACCGAGGAGGAAGTGGCCAATACCGATTTCGGCACCTACACCCAGGATAAATTCTTCGACGACATGGGCCGCGTTACCGAATATCGGACCGACCCCGACCTATGCGAACTTCTGGTCACGCTCAGCAAAGATACCATGCGCTGGATGCAGAAGAAGGGCATCCGCTTCATTCCGATCTACGGACGGCAAGCTTACAAGATCGATGGAAAATTCAAGTTTTGGGGCGGCCTGACGGTTGAAGCCTGGGGCGGCGGCCCCGGCCTGGTTGAAGCGCATACCAAGATCGCTAGGAAAAACGGCATCACCATCGCCT
Source organism: Pseudolabrys sp. (assembly GCA_036391175.1). Lineage (GTDB taxonomy): Bacteria > Pseudomonadota > Alphaproteobacteria > Rhizobiales > Xanthobacteraceae > Pseudolabrys. The sequence continues at coordinate 4,795 of DASWAK010000034.1, read as the reverse complement.
ACAATGCACGCGCATTGTCGCTGATCGCCGATGATGACGGCGTTCATGGCGTGCGCGTGAAGCACGACGGCCGCACCGTCGAGGTCAAGGCGAAATGTGTGGTGCTCGCGGCCGGCGGGTTTCAGGCCAATACCGAGATGCGCACGCGCTATCTTGGCCCCACATGGGAGCTCGCTAAGATCCGCGGTACCCGCTTCAACACCGGTGACGGCATTCGCATGGCCCTCGACATTGGCGCGATGCCGACCGGCAACTGGTCCGGCTGTCATGCAGTCGGCTGGGACCGCAACGCGCCGGAGTTCGGCGACCTTGCCGTCGGCGACAACTTCCAGAAGCACTCGTACCCATGGGGCATCATGATCAATGCCAATGGTGAGCGCTTCGTCGATGAAGGCGCTGACTTCCGCAACTACACCTATGCCAAATATGGCCGGGTGATTCTGATGCAGCCGGGTCAATTTGCCTGGCAGCTCTTCGACAAGAAGATCATTCCGATGCTGCGCGATGAATACCGCATCAAGCAGGTCACCAAGGTTCGCGCCGACACCCTCGAAGAGCTGGTGAAAAAGCTCGACGACGTAAATGCCGAACGCGCGCTGGAGACGATCAAAGCGTACAATAAAGCGGTGCGCACCGACATCAAATTCAACCCCAACGTCAAGGATGGCCGCGGTACTGAGGGTCTGGCCATCAACAAATCAAACTGGGCCAACACGGTCGATGAACCGCCATTCGAGGCCTATGCGGTGACTTGCGGCATTACTTTTACCTTCGGGGGGCTCAAGATCGACACGTCGGGCCGCGTGATCGACACCGATGGCCAGGCCATCGTCGGCCTTCACGCGGCGGGCGAGTTGGTCGGCGGATTGTTCTATTTCAACTACCCCGGCGGCACCGGCCTGATGGCGGGCTCGGTATTCGGCAAGATTGCGGGTACCACTGCCGGCCAGCGCGCTGCCCAGATGCCGTCGTGAACAGCGCCGAGGAAGCCTTTGACGTTGTCGTCGTTGGTGGCGGCGGCTCGGGCCTTGCCGCCGCAATCGAAGCGCGCGTGGCCGGCGCCAATGTCATTCTGATCGAGAAAAATCCCCAGCTTGGCGGCTCGACCGCCTGGTCAATCGGCTCGATCACTGCGACTGGTACACCGCATCAGCAACGTAAGGGCATTATCGACCGCACAGAAGATCACTGGCGCGATATGGCCGGCTTCAACGGCGTTCTCGACTCACGCGACAATCCGGCACTGCGGCGTGTCCTTGCCGACGCCATGCCGGATACGTTCTGCTGGCTGCTGGCGCACGGAATTCGTTTCTACGGCCCGATGCCAGAACCGCCGCACCAAAAACCGCGCATGCACAATGTTCTGCCCAATTCTCGATCCTACGTCACGCATCTGGAACGCGCGGCACGACGCTCTGGCGTCGTCCTTCGCACCAAAACGCGCGCGATGTCGCTCATCACCGATGGTAATCGCGTCGTCGGCGTCGAATGCGAAACATCCGGCGATCGAAAGCGTTACCGTGCTGCGGCGATCGTCCTGGCCGCCGGTGATTTCACCAGCGATCCCGAACTCAAAGCGCAGTACATGGGGCCGCGTGAGGCCAAGGTAGATGGAGTCAATGTCACTGCGACGGGCGACGGCCAGAAACTGGCTGTGGCGGTGGGCGCCCGTATAATCAACGGCGACCTCGCACTGGGTCCTGAGTTGCGCTTCGTCCCCCCGCAAAAGCAGAATATTCTGCTCAAGCTGCCCCCCTGGCGTCTGCTCGCCAGTCTCATGGCGTGGTCGCTTGATCTCATGCCGAGCGCCGTGCTGCGACCTTTCGTCATGAGCTTCGTCACCACCGCGCTGGCGCCATCGCCGGCAATTTTCGAGGCTGGCGCGCTCCTGGTGAACAAAGACGGCAAGCGCTTCACCGACGAACTTAGCAATCCTGCCTACGCAGTCGCCGAACAGCCGGACAAAATTGCTTATATCCTGCTCGACAGTCGGCTTGCGCAGAGGTTTACCGGTTGGCCGAATTTCATCTCGACCGCGCCCGGCGTCGCCTACGCCTATCTGGACGACTACCGGCGCAATCGCCGTGACATATTCGCAGCAGCTGATTCACTCAGCGGCCTCAACAGGACGTTGGCGATGCCGAAGGACGCACTTGGCACCGCGGTTAGCCGCTACAACGAAAGCGCAGGCAACAGGCCGACATTCGGCAGCGGACCTTATGTAGCATTAGGTCCAGTTCGTGCCGTGTTCGTACATGCTGAAGGTGGCCTGGCAGTCGACCACGACCATCGCGTTCTCGGCCGCAATGACATCCCGATCGCAGGACTTTACGCAGCCGGCTCGACCGGCCAGGGCGGATTGCTACTCAAGGGCCACGGCCATCATCTTGCTTGGGCTTTCGTCTCCGGTCGCCGCGCCGGCCGCAACGCAGCGGGCTGCATTAAATCGGATCGTCGGTCACCGGTGAGGTGGCAACAATAAAGACAAGATCGACCACGCCCGTGTTGTTAATCGAATGCGCGACGCCCGGCGGCAGATAAATCACGTCGTGCTTGCGCACGACATGAGTCTTGTCGCCGACCTCCATCAGCCCTTCGCCTTCGAGCACATGATAGACCTGTTCCTGCACCTTATGGCTATGCTTCTCCACATAAGCCATCGGCTGGTACATCGAGATACGGTAGTCGAGATGCTTTGATTTCATCGTTTCCGGCATGACCAGCGGCTTCGACAGCGCGCCGCCGAAGTGATTGGGAAATTGCCGCCACGGCGTTTCCGCCACGTTCTTGATGGAAGCCCGGCGTTCATCCTTCGACATTGTTTCCTCACTTCACCGGTGCGGCATCGGGAAGCCAGCGCTGTCCAAACACCGGCTCATTGTACGGCGTCGGCGGCAATTCCCATGCGCCGGTCGACGGCGGCCGCACCTCGGCGTCAACGTGCACGTCGAGCACAAATGGCTTGTTGGCTTTCACCGCGTGTTCGAGCGCGCCCTTAAAATCCTGCGACTTGGTGACGGTCATCGCTTCGACGCCGGTCGCTCTGGCCCAGGCGGCGAAATCCGGATTGTACGGCTTCTTATTGTCGCCCTGATGGAACATGGTGCCGTGCTCACGGCCGCCAAACATGCCGAGCTGAATGTCGCGAATCGACACCCAGCCAAAATTATTCCAGATCACCCAGACCACCGGGATGTTGTACTCGACCGCGGTGCAGAGGACGTGCGGCACCATGGTGAAGCAGCCGTCGCCGGCGATCGCTACAACCGGGCGGTCGGGCGCGGCAAGCTTGGCGCCGAGCGCACCGGCCGTGCCGAAACCCATGCCGGAAAATCCCCAGGAATTGAGCATGGTCTGCGGTTTCCGCGCCTTCCAGAATTGCATGTACCAATTATGATTGACGCCTACGTCGCAAGCGAGAATGGCGTCGTCTGGCAGCACCGCCTGGCAATCTGCGACAACTCGCTCGGGCCGGATCGGCGAAGCGTGCAGGTCGAAGTTCGGTTTCGTGAAATTGTCCCATTCAGTGCGCCACTTCGCGATATCGGCAAGCCAGGCTTTTGTATTGCCGCTCTTGTTGCCGCGCCGCTCAAGCTCGGCGAGCAACTGACGCAGGAACGTACGTGCGTCGGCAAGGATACCGAGATCAGGCGGATAGTTGCGGCCAAGCTCGGCCGGATCGACGTCGCCGTGGATGAGCTTGGTTGCAGGAAAATTCCAAGAGTAGCCAGGCATCCATGAAGAAGCGGAGCGGTCGTCAAAACGCGCGCCGATCGCCACCACAAGATCGGCGCGCCGTCCTGCTTCGTTGGCCGGAAACGCGCCATTGCGACCGATGAAGCCGAGCGACAGCGGATCCCTCATGTCGAAACAACCCATGCCATTGGGCGAGGAAATCACCGGAATGCCAAGCTTCTTGGCAAATTCGGTCAGCTCGCGGCTCGCCTCAGACAAGGTGACGCCGTGGCCGATGAAGATGACCGGGCGTTCTGCCTTGAGGATCATGTCAAACGCACCAGCAATCTCTTCGGGCGCGGCACCACTGCGTTGCGTGTTGAGTGGCGGCGCTGGCGGCGGCAATTCAACGTCGTCCTCCTCCTGGAAGACGTTGAACGGCACATCGACATTCACCGGCCCCGGCCGGCCTGAAAGCATGGTCGTAGTGGCTTGACGCAGCGCCAGCGGCAGCATGTCGACGCGCGTCGGCTGATAGCTGCGTTTCACCACCGGTCGCACGATGTTCACGAAATCGGCCTGATAGTGTTTATTTATCTCCTGGAATGGGCTGCGGTTGAACTGCGACGTCGGCACGTTGGCGGTGATTGCCAGCATCGCCGAGGAATCCGTGAGCGCGCAGGCGAGCGGCATGATGATGTTGCAAGAACCCGGCCCGCAGGACGTCAGCGTTGCAACCGGCTTGTGCTTCACGCGGAAATAGGCGTCCGCCATGTGGGCGGCGACCTGCTCGTGGCGGGGTGAAACCAGGGTAATGCGGTCGCGCGCCTGATAGAGCGGGTCAAGCATGCCGACGTTGCCGTGCCCGCAGATGCCAAAGACATAGGGAATGTCATTGGCGATCAGATATTCGGTGATCAGCTCGGCGCCCTTCATTCTCGGCATTGTTGCTCCGTGCCCGCTCTTGCGAGATTGGCGCGCCGTCACTCGATTGGGCGCGGGCTGCTCCAGCAGCAGCGGGGGAGACTATGCCCGTGTTGCGCGCTTCTCAAGACTTGAAAGCCGTTCTGACATTGTGAGATGCTTTGCGACCATCCAGCGACGCGGTCAGGCGCCGGAG
>DASWAK010000033.1:0-15395 GCA_036391175.1 Pseudolabrys sp. | reverse complement strand
GGTGTCACGCTGGTGCGCTGTGGCGGACATTTTCCGGGCGGCACGGTGATGCATTGGGCAGGCGGCGCCGGCGGTCGCGGCATTGTTTGCGCGGGCGATATCCTTACGGTTGCCAGCGACCGAAAGTGGCTCTCGTTCATGCGCAGTTATCCAAATTTCATCCCGCTTTCGGCGCGCGAGGTGGAGCACATCGGCAAGGCGTTGGCGCCGTTCCAGTTCGACATTGTTTACGGACACTATTTCGACCGCGTGATTGCGAAGGACGCCAAGCAGGTGCTGGAGAAATCAGTCGCGCGCTATGTCGCGGCGATCAATGGGACGCGGATGTATTGAGGGGCGGCGCATTTGCGCACGTACTTCCAACGCACTCAGCGTCATGCGCGGGCTTGACCCGCGCCTTTTCGCAATAGCGGCGAAAATTTTCAGCCGCCCTTACTCGCCTTCTTTTTCGCCCTTGCCGCCGAGCTGCTTGAGCTTGGCAAACACCGCGCTGACGTCGAGCTCGGCTGGCTTTTTCTCGGGCGCCGCGGCGGCCGCGGCTTCCGTCTCCTTGCGCGCGGTGGTCTCGGCGGCTGGCAGCAAGGTCGCGCCGGTATCGACGGGCACCGGCTTCTCCTTGTTGGCGCGCTGGACTTCGAGATCGAGATCGATTTGCGACGCGAGGCCAAGTGTCACAGGGTCCATCGGCGTTAGATTGGTCGAATTCCAATGCGTGCGGTCGCGGATGGACGCAATCGTCGATTTGGTGGTGCCGACGAGACGCATGATCGCACTGTCCTTGAGTTCCGGATGGTTGCGGACCAGCCACAAAATCGCGTTCGGCCGGTCCTGGCGGCGCGAAACCGGCGTGTAGCGCGGGCCTTTCTTGCCGCGCTCGGTCGTCGGAACCGAGGCCTTTGGCTCGATGAGTTTCAGGTGGATCTCCGGATTCTTCTCGGCTTCGGTGATTTGCTCGCGGGTCAACTGGCCGGTCAGGATAGGGTCAAGGCCCTTGATTCCCTGCGCGGCATCGCCGTCTGCAATGGCCTTCACTTCGAGCGGGTGCAGCTTGCAGAACTCGGCGATCTGGTCGAACGACAGCGCAGTGTTGTCCAATAGCCAGACAGCGGTCGCCTTTGGCATCAAGGGTGCTGCGGTCGCCATAGCAAAATCTCCTCTATGCTTCGCCCGCCTCTGGGCAAAGCTTCAGATCATCGGTGATGATCGGAAAGTGGCCGGAATATAGGGGCTGCGGCCAGGTGATGCAACCGTTTCGCTTGACAGGGGAGGCCCGTGCGGCCCATGTCGGTGGCGCAATTGCGCACTAAAATCGCGCGCTTTCGAGGTTTATGATGGCGTCAAGTTCGCCCAAGCCCACCCTCAAGGTGCTGCTCTGCTCGCCGCGCGGTTTCTGCGCCGGCGTCGTGCGTGCCATCGAATCTGTGGAACGAGCGCTCGCAATTTACGGGGCGCCGGTCTATGTGCGCCACGAGATTGTGCACAACCGTTATGTTGTCGACAGCCTGCGCGCCAAGGGCGCGATCTTCGTCGAGGAGCTCAGCGAGGTTCCCGATGACCACGCGCCCGTAATCTTCTCCGCGCACGGCGTAGCGCGCGCGATCCCTGAGGAGGCGCGGCGGCGCAATCTGTTTACGATCGACGCCACCTGCCCACTGGTGACCAAGGTGCATCGCGAGGCCGAGATTCATAACCGGCGCGGACGCGAGATCGTGCTCATCGGTCACGCCGGCCACCCGGAAGTCGTTGGCACCATGGGGCAACTTCCGCCCGGCAGCATCATTCTGGTCGAGACGCTGGACGATGTGGAAAGATTCATCCCGCGTGATGTCGATAAACTTGCCTATGTGACGCAGACGACGCTGTCGGTCGACGACACTGCGGCCATGGTCGATCTCTTGAAGCGGCGCTTCCCGGGTATCGCCGGCCCGCACAAGGAAGACATCTGCTACGCGACGACTAATCGTCAGGACGCGGTCAAGCGTGTGGCGCCGATCGTTGATGCCATGATCGTGGTTGGCGCGCCCAATTCGTCGAACTCGCAGCGCCTCAAAGAAGTGGCCGAGAAGTCAGGCTGCCCGCGCGCGGTGCTGATGCAGCGCGGTGCTGAAATCAAATGGAGCGACTTCGACGGTGTCATGCGCCTTGGCATCACTGCCGGCGCGTCCGCGCCCGAAGTGCTTGTCGAGGAAATCATGGGCGCCTTCGCTGAGCGCTATGATCTCGATATCGAAACCGTCACGGCGACGGAGGAGGGGGTGTTCTTCCCGCTGCCCCGCCCGCTGCGGGAGCACGAGGCGGCGGAGTGACGCTTCATGGCGGTCTATACCGACGTTTCGGCGGAAGATCTCACCCGCTTTCTTTCCGGTTATGATATCGGCGAATTGCTCTCCTACAAGGGCATTGCGGAGGGCGTGGAGAATTCCAATTTTTTGGTCCACACCAGCGTCGGTAATTTCATTCTCACGCTATATGAAAAGCGTGTTGCTGAAGGTGATCTCCCATTCTTCCTGGGTCTGATGGAGCACCTGGCGGCGCGAAATATTAATTGTCCGCAGCCAGTGAAGAACAACCAGGGCGGCGTGCTCGGCAAGGTCGCCGGGAGGCCGGCAGCGATCGTCACCTTTCTCGATGGGTTGTGGATTCGGCGGCCGAATCCCAGCCACTGCGCGGCGGTAGGCGAAGCGTTGGCGGGACTGCACCTTGCTGGGGCGGATTTCAAGCCAAAACGTCCGAATGCTTTGTCGATTGAAAGCTGGCGGCCGCTCTATGAGCATGCCAAGGCCCGGGGCGACAGCGTACGGCAGGGGCTTTGCGCCGAGATCGCAAAAGAACTCGATGCGCTGGAAAAATCCTGGCCGCGTGTGCTGCCGCAAGGCGTGATCCATGCCGATCTCTTTCCCGACAACGTCTTTTTTCTCGGCGACAAGCTGTCTGGGCTGATCGATTTCTATTTCGCTTGCACTGATACGCTTGCCTATGACGTCGCTGTTTGCCTCAATGCCTGGTGCTTCGAGCCGGACCATTCCTATAACGTCACTAAGGGGCGCTCGCTGCTAAATGCCTACGGCAAGGTGCGGGCGCTCTCGGAGGCCGAGCGGACCGCGCTACCTATACTCGCGCGCGGTGCGGCCATGCGCTTCCTATTGACGAGGCTGGTGGACTGGCTGGCGGTGCCAGACGGGGCGCTGGTTAGGCCGAAAGATCCGCTGGAGTATTACCGCAAGCTGCGCTTTCACCAGTCAGCGAAAAGCATCCAGGATTACGGGCTCGGCGCATGATCCCGAAAAATGAGCACCAGTTTCCGGACAACATTCCCGCAAAGGAAAAATTGCGTGAGCGAGCAGCGCGTCACCATTCACACTGACGGCGCCTGCTCCGGCAACCCCGGTCCGGGTGGCTGGGGCGCGATCCTCAGTTTTGGTGACCGTGAAAAAGAGCTCAAAGGCGGCGAGCAGCACACCACAAACAATCGCATGGAGTTGATGGCAGCGATCTCGGCACTAGAGGCGCTCAAGCGGCCGTGCGCGGTCGATCTGCACACCGATAGCGAATATCTCAAGAATGGCATCACGACATGGATCCACGGCTGGAAAAAGAACGGTTGGCGCACGGCCGACAAAAAGCCGGTAAAAAACGTTGATCTCTGGAAGCGCCTCGATGAGGCGCTCGGCCATCACAAGGTGCATTGGCACTGGGTGAAAGGCCACGCTGGCCACGATATGAATGAACGTGCGGATGAGCTTGCGCGCGCGGGTCTCATTGCCGCCCGCGCCGGCGTGATCGGCGCGATGAAGACGGAGTAGTGGCTCAGGGCTCAATCATTCGTTCGTCCCCGCGAAAGCGGGGACCCAGTGCGGGATCTTTGGACTCCCGCTTGCGCGAGAATGAGCGGAAACTAGAACGCCGAGAACGAGGAGTTCTACAGCTGCGCCAGCAACGCCTGACCGCCGGAAATCTCGCACTTACCGGGCGCATCCTCAATATTGAGCTTTTTCACCACGCCATCGTCGACCAGCATGGAGTAGCGCTTCGAGCGCGTGCCGAGGCCATTGCCCGAGCCGTCAAAAGCCATGTCGATCGCCTTCGCGAACTCGCCGTTACCGTCGGCAAGAAAATCGATCTTGCCATCTGCGCCGGTCGATTTCTTCCAGGCTTCCATGACGAAAACGTCATTGACGCCGGTCACCGCGATGGTGTGCACGCCCTTCGCCTTGATGGCGGCAGCGTTGTTCAGGAAGCTCGGGATGTGAAGGTTATTGCAGGTCGGTGTGAATGCGCCGGGCACTGCAAATAGCGCTACCTTACGGCCTTTGAAAATTTCATCAGTGGTTTTCCAGACCGGACCTTCTGTCGTCATGATTCGGAACTTGGCATCGGGCAATCGATCGCCGACCTTGATAGGCATGGATGTCCTCTCGCGTTGCAGATAGTTAAGTTTCTTGGCTGCGGTAATTACGCCCTTGGCGCCATTTAGTCGAGATGGGTTTTAACCTCGATTGCGCGTTCGCCGGTGACCACCGTGAATGTCAAATCCAGTTGGCCCGTGGGATCGACACCCGGCGGCAATCCGTCAAGTTCGAAACTGAATTGAGTTCCACTGGCCGGCGCGGCTTGTACAGGTTTTGGGATGGGCAAGGCCCATTGCGGCGTCGGCCCTTCGACAAATAACTCGACCGGTTGATTGGTAGGCACGCCGAGATCGACTGTAACCAGCGGCTTTGGCCCGGAATTGACGCGGCGCGCCGTGAGTCCCGCTTGCGCCGCCGTGACCTTCTTCGGGACGCGGCTCTCGGCGGCTGCCATTTCCGAATTGTGCGAGCTTTCACCGACTCCCAATACAAGCTCCGCGCGGCCCTCAGCAGGAATGCACAATTTCTCGCACACCGCGTAGTCGATTTTCAGGCGCAAGCGAACCGGTTTGCCCGGCTGCTGCGGCGAAATCGCGAGCGGAATGATCACCTTCTCCTTGTAGCCTAGCGATTGACCGGTCTCGTCAGTGAAGAGGTGCGGCGCCGGATAAAGCACCTTCACGTCTTTCAGATTTTCCGAGCCCGAAAAGTCGAAGTGCGGGGGCACACCGGAGTCGCCTGGATAGCGCCAGTAAGTCTTCCACCCAGGTTGCATCTTGATCTCGATTCCCGCCCGCAATTGAGCATCGCCATTCTTGTTGGCACCAGCGATGAGCCTGACCGACGAACGGACGTCCTCGCTCCACGGTGATTCGTCGGCAGCCCCCGCCATCACGCTTGAGATAGCAACGATCCCGCAGGCAGCCAGCGCCGCACACATTGATCTGTGAATATCGCTCATCAGGGAGGCTCTAGTCGGTAACCGCATGCCCTACCACTGAATTCATTGTGAGCAGCCATTGAACACGGTCTGGGCCGTCGGCCGCCACAATTGTCGCATTGAATATGACGGTGAACGATTGAACTTTCGGCTGCAAGCTTCGTTTGCAAAGATGGGTCGATCAGGTAACCTTTTGCCATGAAGATTTCACGCAAAGCGGCGAAGCATACCCCCGGGCGAGGCTATCTCGACGGGCAAATGCTGATCGCGATGCCGGCAATGAACGACGAGCGTTTCGCGCGCGCGGTGATCTATGTCTGCGCGCATTCGACTGAAGGCGCCATGGGTATCGTCGTCAACCATCCGGTGGCCAATATCAAATTCCCGGATCTTTTAGTTCAGCTTGAAGTCATTCCGGCTGCCGAGCGGATCCAGTTGCCGACGCGTGCTGAAGACGTGAAGGTCCTCAAGGGTGGCCCCGTCGAAACCGGACGCGGCTTCGTATTGCACTCGGCTGATTTCTTTATCGAGAATTCGACGCTGCCGATTGATGAAGGCATCTGCCTGACAGCAACGCTCGACATTCTCAAGGCAATCGCGCGAGGTAACGGGCCGGCCAGCGCCATTCTTGCCCTGGGCTATGCCGGCTGGGCGCCCGGACAGCTCGAACAAGAAATCCAGCAGAACGGGTGGCTGCATTGTGCCGCCGACTCCGAACTAATCTTCGGCGAGGATACCGACACCAAATACGAAAAAGCCCTGCGCAAGATCGGCATCGACCCCGCCATGCTGTCGAGCGAAGCCGGCCACGCGTGAATTCTAAAAGTGTCTCTCCATGCATCGCTCATTCCCGCGCAAGCAGGAATTCAGCCACAATGTAAAAGTGTCAGCAAATACTTCCTGGGTCCGCTTCGCGGGGACGATCGGATGAGTTCAATTATTCAGATGCAATCTTGAGCGCGCGCAGGCGGCTCGGCTTATCGATCAATAGGTCGCGGGCAGCGTCCGCGGTCATTGGCTCGCCGAAGGCAAAGCCCTGCGCATATTCGCAACCAAGCTGATAGAGCTCGACCGCGTCGGAATCGGTTTCAGCGCCTTCCGCCACGACTTCCATCCCGAGATCGTGCCCGAGTGCGATGATCGAGCGCAGGATCACTGGACGTGTGCCGCGCGGGGTGGTGCGCACGAATGATTTGTCGATCTTGATGGTGTCGAACGGGAAGCGCTGCAAATAGGCAAGCGAGGAATGGCCGGTGCCAAAATCGTCCAGCGATAAACCGGCGCCAAGTTCCTTAATGCGCGTCAACATTTGCGCGGCGTGCTCGGGATTTTCCATTACCAGCGACTCGGTGATCTCGATCTTGAGCGTGCCGCGGGCCAGGGCCGTGCGTCCCAACACGCTGCGCAAATCCTGGATCAGGTCATGGCGCAGCAATTGCCGCGATGAAACGTTTACGCTGGCAAACACCGGCTCGCGTGCGCGGGTGGCCGCCTGCCACTGCGCCAGTTGGCGGGCGGTATGGTCGAGCACAAAGAGGCCGAGATCGACGATCAGGCCGATTTCCTCGGCGATGGAGATAAATTCCGCCGGCGACAAGCGGCCCAGCTTCGGGTGATCCCAGCGTGCGAGCGCTTCGAATCCGGCGATGGCGCGATCTTCCAGCCGTACGATCGGCTGGTACAGCACCTTGATCTCCTCGCGCTCGATAGCGCGGCGTAATTCCGATTCCATCGTCAAGCGGTCGGTCTTGCGGGAGCGCATGGCCGGCTTGAAGATTTCGATGCGATCGCCGCCGATGCGCTTGGCGTAATACATCGCGAGCTCGGCGTCCTTGAGCACTTCCTCGGGACGGTGTGCCTGATTTTCGGCGAGAGCCAACCCTATCGAAGCGGTGAGGAAGATTTCGCGGTCGTTAAAGGCAATCGGCGCGCGCAGCGTGCGCCGAATCGTTTCCGCGAAGGCCACAATGCGCGCAGGCTCGCGCTCCGACAGCACGATCAGCGCAAACTGATCGCCGGAGAGCCGCGCCAGCGTATCTTGCGGCTTAAGCAAACGCGAAAGCCGGCGCGCGATGGTGAGCAGAATTGAGTCGCCCACTGCCATGCCGACGGAATCGTTGACTTGCTTGAACCGGTCGAGATCGATCACCACGATTGATGGCCGGATTTGCGGGTCGGCTCGGGCGAAGCCGAATGCCGCCTCCATACGATCGATGAGAAGTTCGCGGTTGGGCAGGCCGGTGAGGTTGTCGTGAACTGCATCAAATAGCAGCCGTTCTTCAGCATTCTTGAAGTCGGTCACGTCTGTGAGTGTGCCGACGAGGCGCACTACTTCGCCATCCGAGCCGACCACGGGGCGCGCCTTGAGTGCGAACCAAAAGTAGTGTCCGTCGACGGTCCGCAGCCGGAAATCTTGCGTAAGGCGGCCGCGCCGCTGCTCAACGACGCCGTCGAGCGACGCACGGAAACGATCACGGTCGAGGGGGTGCAGCACTTCAAGCCAGGTTGCCGCCGGTCCCTCGAGCGTGCCACGCTTCAGGCCCAGCATGTGCTCGGTCTCCGGGCTTGTGAACACCTTGTCCGCTGAAACGTCCCAATCCCAGATCAAATCGCCGGCGCCGGTAAGCGCAAGCGCGCGGCGTTCGACGTCGGAAACTATGCCATGGGTGATGCCGCCGGCGAATGCGTGCTGCATCACAGTGAAGCCGATCAGCATCACGATCAGAACCAGGCCGCCAAGCAGCGCCGGACCGATGATATCGTTTGTTACGACGCCGGTGACTGCGAGGCCGGCGGCTGTGGTCCATACTACCAGCAACAACCAGGTCGGGATCAGCAGGACGGCACGGTCGAAGCCGTGCGTAGAGAGATAAATGACGAGCGCAAGTCCAAGTAGGGCGATGCCTGCAAGCGACATGCGGGCGATGCCCGCCGCAACGGCCGGGTCGAATACCGCAACGGCGATCAGCGCCGCGAGCGCCGCAAGCCAGGCGATGGTGATGTGAGCGTATCGGACATGCCAGCGCGACAGATTGAGATAGGCGAATAGAAACACCAGCAGCGTTGCCGACAGGATTGCCTCTCCGCAGGCGCGCCACACGCGTTCGGCGCCAGCCGACATGTCGAACACCTTGCCCCAGAATCCGAAGTCAATGCCGATATAGATCAATACCGCCCAGCCAAGTGCGGCGGCGGCCGGAAACATGATCGAGCCCTTGACCACGAACAGGATCGTGAGGAACAGCGCGAGTAGACCGGCGATGCCGATGACGATGCCATAGTACAAGGTGAAGGAGTTGACCTTGTCCTTGTAGGCGTCCGGCTCCCACAAGTAGATCTGCGGCAGTTTGTCGGTGCGGAGTTCGGCGACAAAAGTGATGACGGTGCCGGGGTCGAGCGTAATACGGAAAATATCCGCAGTCGTACCTTCTTGACGCACCGGACGATCGCCAGTTGAAGGTGTGAAGGCCGCAATTCGCGAAAGGCCAAGGTCGGGCCAGAACAGGCCAGAGCCAACCATGCGGTAGTGCGGCACGACGATTAGGCGGTCAATCTGCTCGTCACTGTTATTGGTGAGTGCGAGCACCGCCCAGTTGTTGTTGCCTTCGCGGGCACGCACCTCAATGCGTCGCACGATTCCGTCTGGGCCGGGCGCGGTGGATACCTGGATGCGGTCACCGTCAGTTTTTTGCACTTCGGTCGCAGCGGTCAAATCAATGGCGGCGGTATCAAGCCGAACGTTCACCGCTTCCACCGCGCGCGCGGTGTGGGCCGCCAGGAGCGAAGCGGCGAGCGCGACCACTACAGCTCTCAGGCAACGCATCATGGTCAAGGAAAAACCCCCGCCCGCAGCATCACCATGCAGCCTGGGGCTCTGGCCTCGCCGACGGTGAACATCTGCAAACAATCGCACCTTATATTCAGTTTAAGTTGGACATTGCGCCGATTTCGCGGCTTTTCAAAAGGTTAGCACGATCTTGCCGATATGGGCGCTGGATTCCATAAGCGCGTGAGCGGCGGCTGCTTTGCTCAATGGAAAGGTCTTATAGATGATTGGCTTGACCTTTCCCGCCGCGATCAGAGGCAGCACATTCTCCTCGACCGCACGCGCGATTGCGCCTTTGTCGGCGACCGATCGCGAGCGCAAAGTCGATCCAGTATGATGCAGCCGCTTAAGCATGATTCGGCGGAAATCCACCGTCGCCTTCGGGCTGCCCTGAAATGCGATTTGCACGATGCGCCCCTCCACCGCGGCAGCTTCGTAGTTGCGCGCGATGTAGTCCCCACCCACCATGTCCACTATAACCTCGGCGCCCTTGTCGCCGGTGGCCGTCTTGGTGGCCGTGACAAAGTCCTCAGTCTTATAGTTAACGGCGACGTCGGCGCCGAGTTTGCGGCAGGCCTCGCATTTTTCCTGCGAACCCGCAGTCGTGATCACGCGCGCGCCGAATGCTTTGGCGAGTTGGATAGCGGTCGTGCCGATACCCGACGAGCCACCATGGATCAGCAGCGTTTCACCACTTTTCAGGCCACCGCGCTCAAATGTGTTGTGCCAGACCGTGAAGAAAGTTTCCGGTATCGCCGCGGCTTCGATCATCGAGAGGCCGGAGACCGGCAGCACATGACTTTCGTGCGCGATGCAATATTCGGCGTATCCCCCACCGACAACCAAAGCCATCACTCGGTCGCCGAGCTTCCACCGTTTGACGTTGGTACCCAACGCTACAACCTCGCCGGCAACCTCGAGGCCTGGGATATCCGGCGCGCCGGGCGGGGGAGGATAAAGACCCATGCGTTGCATGACGTCGGGACGGTTCACGCCAGCGGCGGCCACCTTCACCAGGATTTCGCCGCTACCCGGAGTGGGAACCGGGCGTTGTTCAGGTGCAAGCATATCCGGGCCGCCGGCACCCTTGATGCCGATCGCGGTCATTTTGGTTGGAAGGGCGGCCATCGGTTCCCTCTATTCTTTTACAAATCGGGCACCTTGTTTAGGCGGGACAAATCGATGTGACAACCGAAGCCGCTGTCGCTAAATTTCGTTCGTAGGAGGCCAGCCCATGCCGGCGATCGACGAGGACGACAAACCGAAGAAGAAGGTCGCGCATGAGATTGGACAGGATCTCACGTTGCTTTCGGTAGAAGAACTTGGTCTGCGCGTGCAATTGCTGCACGACGAAATCAACCGGCTTGAGGCCGACATGGCGCAAAAGCGCGCTTCGCGCACAGCGGCCGATCAGTTTTTTAAGCGTTGAGATGGTCGGCATGTCAGGCGACTGAATTCGACGCCATGCGACGAAAAAATATTTGGCATTGCGTCCATGTTCTTAATGTGTCGTTAAGCTTTCTCGATCATTACTGGCATTGTCCATCTTCATGTGGACATTGAGTGGCTCCTGTCCACTCTGTTTGACGCCTCCCTGTTATCACCTTAGAGCCGCCGGCCACGGCGGCTCCTTTTTTTGTGCCAATATGGGTCAAATCTGCCGCACCATCGTGGCTCTATTAGATTTGCGCAGCAACTATACCGCAATGTTAACCATATCACCGTCTGGACATAGGTAGCCCGCGCGCGCCATGCTTACCCGATCGTTTACGGAGCGCGTATCTGCTCCGCGTGAAGTGAGGCGTCGCGTTATGTCCGAAAAGTCGTTGAGCGAAACTCAACCGGTATCGTTCGGGGAGCGGCTTGCCAGTTCGCAGGCATTTGCGGATCTGTTTCGTGACGGCATGGCCCTGGTCGAAGAGACCGCGACATATCTCGACGGCCCGGGAAGGCAGCAATCCAAGAAGCTCGAGCGCGCCGCATCGCTGGCCTATGCCACCGAAAGCATGCGGCTCACCACCAGACTGATGCAGCTTGCATCCTGGCTACTTCTCCATCGCGCGGTAAAGGAAGGCGAGATGTCCATCGCGCAGGCCAGCAAAGAAAAGAGCAAGGTCAAGCTTGCGGCCAGCGACACTCATGATCCTAACAATATCGAGTTGCTGCCAGTGGCGCTGCGTGCCCTCATTGAGCGGTCGCAGAAGCTGTACGCCAAGGTGCGCCGACTTGACGCCACTATCTACAACCAGGGTGCAGTCGCGTCCCCCGCATCGACCAATCCGGTCGAGCGTCAGCTTGGCCTGTTGAAGGCTGCGTTCGGAGCGGAAAGCGTTTAGGCACTCACTCGGTTGAATGCAAAACCCCCCGCATCCTGCGGGGGGTTTCTTAAACCTCTCGGCAGTCGCTTATTTCTTCTCGTCGGTCTTCAGGAAGCCGGAGAATTTCTTTTGGAAGCGGGACACGCGGCCACCACGGTCGACGAGTTGCTGCTGGCCGCCAGTCCAAGCTGGATGCGACTTCGGGTCAATGTCGAGATGCAGGACATCACCCTCTTTGCCCCAGGTGGAGCGGGTGGTGAATTCGCTGCCATCGGTCATTACCACCTTGATGGGGTGGTAGCCAGGATGGATATCTTGTTTCATCGTCGGTTTCCGGGGCGCGCAGCCGCGCCAATAGGGGCTGAATTTGGTGGCTCCTATACAGCAGCCCATTGCAGGCGGCAAGCCGCGCAATTGACCACCGTTAGGTCCACAAGGCATTAAGAATGCACAAAGTGGGGCCTAGCGGAGGCGTCGCATGAGTTTTTCCAGCGATGGAAGGGGCCTCGATGTTGCCAGTGCAACTGCGCCCGGAGAGCGGCGCAAGCTGAAGCTTAAGCCGCTTGCGCGGCTGATGCCCTACGTCATGCGCTACCGCGGCCGCGCACTCGCTGCATTGGCCGCGCTAATCGTCGCCGCGCTCACAACGTTGACCGTTCCGGTGGCGGCACGCCGAATGATCGATTTCGGCTTTTCCGACAAGGCCGTGCAACTGATCGACAGCTATTTTGCGGTGATGATCATGGTTGTCGCCGTGCTCGCGATCTCGAGCGCGCTGCGCTACTACCTGGTCACGACGCTGGGCGAGCGCATTGTCGCCGATTTGCGCGCAGACGTATTTGCGCATCTCACGCGTTTATCTTCGGCGTTTTTCGACACCGCGCGCACTGGAGATATTGTGTCGCGGCTTACTGCCGACACCACCCAGATCAAATCCGCCGTTGGCGCTTCGGTATCGATCGCATTGCGCAATCTGCTGCTGTTCTCAGGCGGTGCCGCTATGATGGTCGTCACCAGTCCTCGGTTGTCGCTGTTTGTGCTTGGGGCAATTCCGGTCATTGTACTTCCACTAGTCGGGTTTGGACGCATGGTGCGCAGTCGCGGACGTGCGGCACAGGACACACTCGCCGAGGCGTCCGGCTATGCCGATGAGCTCATAGGCGCAATGCGTACGTTGCAGGCGTTCACCAACGAAAAGCTGGCGCAATCGCGCTTCTCCTCCGCCGTGGAGCACGCTTACGCCGCTGCGTGCGGCGCCACCAAAGCGCGCGGCGTGCTGACGGCCATTGTGATCTTCCTGGTGTTTGCCAGCATCGTGGTGGTGCTATGGGTCGGCGCGCAGGACGTGCTCGCCGGCGACATCACGCCCGGCCGGCTCGGGCAATTTGTACTCTACGCAGTGTTCGCCGCTGGAGGGCTCAGCGAGCTCAGCCAAGTGTGGGGGGAAATTGCACAGGCTTCCGGCGCAGCGGAGCGCCTCGTCGAAATCCTGGACGTCGAGCCGCGGATCAAGGCGCCGTCGCGACCGGTGGCATTGCCGAAACCGGCCAGCGCCGAAATTGAATTCCGTGACGTGAGCTTCGCCTATCCCGGCCGACCGGATGTGTCGGTTCTCGATCGTGTCTCGTTCCGGGTTGTGCCGGGTGAGAAGCTTGCTTTGGTCGGCCCGTCCGGTGCTGGCAAGAGCACGGTCTTCCAGTTGATTTTGCGGTTTTATGATCCAGTATCTGGGAACATCGGGTTCGACGGCGTGCGTGTTACAGACGTGGATCCGGCAGCGCTTCGCGCGCGCATCGCGCTGGTACCTCAGGACGCCGTGGTTTTCGGCACAAGCGTGCGAGAAAACATTCAGTTTGGGCGGCCTGATGCTACCAATGCCGAGATCGAGAAAGCGGCAGAGGCCGCGCACGCTTCCGAGTTTATCCGGCGGCTGCCGCTGGGCTACGAAACACCAGTTGGCGAGCGCGGTGTCGCGCTGTCTGGCGGCCAGCGTCAGCGTATTGCGATTGCGCGCGCCGTTCTGCGCAAAGCGCCGCTCTTATTGCTCGACGAGGCGACCTCATCGCTCGATGCCGAAAGCGAAACCTTGGTGCAGCAGGCGCTCAAACGGCTGATGCTCAATCGCACCAGCATCGTGATCGCGCATCGGCTCGCCACCGTGCAGAATTGCGATCGTATCCTGGTGCTCGACCACGGCCGCATCGTTGAGGAGGGCACCCACACGTCGCTCGCCTCCGCCGGGGGCCTCTACGCCCGGCTGGCGAAATTACAGTTCGAGATGGCCTAGGTCAGGGCCGCCAAGCCATCCTGTTGACCGCTATTCCAGACACCGGGTTTTTGTCTTCACCGGCATGGACAAAGCCGTGCTTTTCGTAAAAACGGATAGCGCGAAAATTATCCTTGTTGACGAGAAGGTCGAGGCCCTTCGGCGAAAGACGTTTGGCTTCATCAAGCAGGGCAAGCGCGACGTCGGAGCCCCAATGCTCTGGCGCGACTACGATCTGGTCGAGGTACATCGTTTTTGGGTCGACAGTTACGAATCCGGCAAGCGCGCCACATCGTTCTGCAAGCACGATTTGCGCTATCGGCACCAGCTCGTTGCGCCAGCGCTCGCGCCACCAGGGGACGCGGGCGTTGAAGTCGAGATGCGGATAGTGCTTCGCCCAGGTACGCCGCCACAGTTCGATCGCCGCATCTTCATCAGCGGCGACGTACCGGCGCAACGTGCAGGTTTTCTCGCTCACCGTTCAGTCAGCTTGAACTCGATGCGACGATTGCGCTGGTATGCATCCTCGGTCTTGCCAAGGTCGATCGGCTGAAATTCACCGAAGCCAGCAGCGACCAGGCGTTGTGGCGACACACCTTTGCCAACGAGATATTGAACCACCGAGATCGCGCGCGCCGCTGACAAGTCCCAGTTCGACTTGAAAACGCCGCCGCCGGCGAGCTGCCGAACGTCCGTATGGCCGTCGACGCGCAACACCCAGGCAAGATCGGTTGGGATTTTCTTCTCCAACTCGAGCAGCGCGCCTGCCACCTTGTCAAGTTCAGCCCGGCCTTCGGGCTTGAGATCGGCCTTGCCAGTGTCGAAAAACACCTCAGATTGCAGCACGAAGCGGTCACCAACCACACGCACGTCTGCGCGGTTGCCGAGGATTTCGCGAAGCTTGCCAAAGAAATCCGAGCGGTAGCGCTTTAATTCGTTAACACGTTCCGCCAAA
Source organism: Pseudolabrys sp. (assembly GCA_036391175.1). Lineage (GTDB taxonomy): Bacteria > Pseudomonadota > Alphaproteobacteria > Rhizobiales > Xanthobacteraceae > Pseudolabrys. The sequence continues at coordinate 741 of DASWAK010000033.1, read as the reverse complement.
GCCAAGTTGAGCCGCTGGCCAAGCTCGGTGATATGGCTTTGGGATTCTTTATCCTTCTTTTCGGCGGCGTCGAGCGTTTGTTCGAGTGCTGCGAGTTGGCGGCGCAAAGCGGCGATCTGCTGGTTGAGCACTTCGACTTGAGCCAGCGCGCGCGCTGTAATTCTTTTCTCGCCTTCGAGTTGGCCGGTGAGCTCTGAAAGCTTGCCTTGCGCCGCCGCGGCGCCTGCACCTGCGTTTTCGGCCGCGGTCTTTAGCCGGTCGCGTTCATTCTCGGCAGTGGCGAGTGTCGCGCGCAATTGGGAGAGCTGGTCTTCGAGGTCGGTTTTGCCGGATTTCTCCATCGACAGCAGTTCGGTGAGCTGCGCGATCTGCGCGTTCAACCGGTTGAGCGCGGTATCTTTTCCAGCGACTTCCTGCTGCAAATAAAATTGCACGACCACGAATACGGTGAGCAGGAAAATGATGCCGAGGATCAACGTCGACAATGCGTCGACGAAGCCGGGCCAATAGTTCATGCCGCTGTCGCCGCGGCGCGCTCGTGCAAGGGCCATAGCGTCTAATCACTCCAACCTCTCTCTCCGTCATCCTGAGGCGCCCGTGCGCAGCGCGGGCCTCGAAGGATGGCGGATCGAGTTCACCGGTTCACTTTCTCTCGCACCATGAGTTCCAGCAGCTTCTTGATCTCGCGCTGCTGCTCGGCTTGCGAGTCTACCCAGTCGCGGATCATCTGTTGTTCGGTGC
>DASWAK010000032.1:0-2454 GCA_036391175.1 Pseudolabrys sp. | reverse complement strand
TCGATGTCATCGGGCTCGAACTCGCCGGCATTATTGACCAGAAGCGTCAGTGGACCGAAGACTGCCGCCGCGGGAACAAGCCCGCGCGCCGCCTCATGGTCGGCGAGGTCGGCAAGCACAACGCCGGCACGTCCGCCTGCTTCTGTAATCGCAGCTGCAAGTCTCTCGGCATCTTCGCGCGAATTGTTTGCGTGCAGGACGACTCCATAGCCTGCGCGGGCCAGCACGAGCGCGATGGCCGCGCCGATGCGGCGACCTGCGCCGGTGACGAGCGCCATGCGCGGCGTTTTTTTTGCGATGTCGTCCGCCATCCCAGCAATCCGTATCGGTTGTTTTACTTGTTGGCGCCTCGGGCCGCCACCGCGCCGGTCACACGCGGCTTCGCCGTTATATGCGGGCAAGGCGGGTCCATGGTTAATAAAAGCTAAGAAAAACGCCTCAAAATAAGAATTCATTAAGGGTACCGGCCGCGGATGCTTAGCGATTCATGACCATTTAACCTAAAAGGCCCGATAAATCCTCCACGAAAATATCGGGAGCGGGAGCGGAGTTGAGTGGAGGGTTAGTAAGATGGTGATGAAGAAGGCCTTGGCGATCACTGTGGCGGCCACAGCCGCCGCAGGCTCGGCCGCCGCCGCCGATCTCCCGCGTGGTCCGGCACCTTACTATTCACCACCCGCCAGCATCTATAACTGGACCGGCCTATATGCCGGTCTCAACCTCGGCTACGAATGGGGCAAGGTCACGAACAGCAGCATCGATCCGAGCGGCGTCGCCGGCGGAGGCCAACTCGGTTACAATTGGCAAACTGGACAGTTCGTTTTCGGCGCCGAAACAGATATCCAGATTAGCGGAGCCGACGATACATTCGCCCCGTACAAATTTTCCAATCCATGGTTTGGTACACTGCGCGGCCGTGCCGGCTTCGCGATCAACAACGTGCTGCTATTTGGCAGCGCGGGTCTCGCCTATGGCGGACTCAAAGGCGAGAATCTTGGCCTCGACGAAAGCAAGACGCTTGTCGGTTGGGCCGGTAGTCTTGGCATGGAGGTCGGCTTTACCCCCAACTGGTCCGCGAAAGTTGAATATCTCTACATGGACCTCGGCAGCCGCGCCTACACGATTACTGGTGCCGACAATGGGCTGCAGGCAAGCTATCTGCGCTTTGGCGTGAATTATCACTTTTGACCACTTCCTGCGCGCGCGTGAAATCCCCGGGTGCTGTTGCCCGGGATTTTTCGTTTGTGAGTGCACCAGCGAAGGTCAAAGTTCCATATGGATTTTGATTCTTAAGTATTCATTCACCGTGATTTCGGGTGACGCCTGATGAATCGCGGCAACAACATGTCGCTGATCGTTTAAAGTTTGACAATACAATTTGAAACTTGTTGTCGCGTGTGACTTTCGTGCATTAGGCGTGAAAGCAATTCTGAATAGTTTTCCGGCATCAATGACCGGGTGGGTCGGTACTGTGACGGAGGTTTCGAAATGAAGCGTTTGATTTTGGCGAGCGTGGCTGCGCTGGCCACGGTGACGATGATAGGCCCGGCGAACGCGGCAGACATCGCGCGGCGTCAACCAATACCGATGGCGCCAGCCTACTACGCTCCTTATAACTGGAATAACTGGACCGGCTTCTACGTCGGTATCAACGGTGGCGGCGGCTGGGGCAGTTCGAATTGGAGCAGCCTGGTGGGCTCGACCGGTTCATTCGATGTCTCTGGCGGTTTGGTCGGCGGCACGATCGGCTACAACTGGCAACTGGGCCAGTGGGTCTTTGGACACGAGGGCGACATCGATTGGAGCGACATCCGTGGTAGCACCTCGTCCGGCGTCTGCGCCGGCACGTCGTGCGAAACCCGTAACAATTGGTTGGGCACTGGACGCGCTCGCATTGGTTATGCCTTTGATCGCTTCTTGCCCTACGTTACCGGCGGTGTCGCCTTCGGCGACGTCAAGGCATCTGTAGCTGGCTTCGGCAGCACAACCGACACAAACGCTGGCTGGACGCTTGGCGGTGGCATCGAAGCAGCTATCGCTGGCCCGTGGACCGCAAAGGTGGAATACCTCTATGTCGATCTTGGCAACACGAGCTGTTCGGGCTGCCTATTGTCGACCAACGTTGACTTCCATACGAATATCGTGCGCGGCGGTATCAACTATCGCTTCTAGTCCGCCGCGAGAGGAACACGAGCAAAAGCCCCGGGCTATGGTCTGGGGCTTTTTCCTTGTGGACCTTCACCGCTGACGCCAAGCTTGCGCGGCTCGATCCTCGGCTCTGATGCAAAGTTCAACACCAACATCGTTCGCGCTGGTTTGAACTATTGGTTCTGACCTCCACCTAATCCAACATGAAAAGCCCCGGAGTGCTCCGGAGCTTTTGCTTAGAATTGATCGCGATCAAGACCTGGACTTGGATGCACCGCGGCCGCCACGTGCGCGACCACTGGCCTG
>DASWAK010000031.1:0-1845 GCA_036391175.1 Pseudolabrys sp. | reverse complement strand
ACATGCGATGGAGAATGACGCCGATTTTGCGGGCGAGCGCGACCTTGGCCCGTTTGGCGCCGCGGCGTTTGGCGACCGCGACGGCCCAGGCCTTGAGCTTCGACCACGATGCAACACGGGTCATCATCACGTGGGCCGCTTCGAACAGAGCGACCCGCACTGAGGGATCGCCGGCGCGACTGATAGTGCCGGTGCGATCGATCTCGCCGGATTGATAGCGTCGTGGCGTCAGGCCAAAGCATGGCCCGACCGCCTTGGAGGAGGAGAAGCGTTCCGGGTTGTCGACCGCAGCGCGGAAGGTGAGGGCGACGACCGCCCCGACACCGGGCATGGTCATCAATCGATGGCAGACCGGATCCTGCCGGGCCGCGTCCCGGACCCGCTTTTCCAGTATGGCGAGCTGATCGCGTAACGCCGCTCCGGCAGCGAGCAATGGATCGATGATCGCAAGCAGCATGGGGTTGCCGGCGAGCGCGTCGCGAACGTTTTGCGCCCACCGGATGCGCAACATCCGTGGGAAGCGGAAGCCGAAGCCGCGCAGCAGGCCTCGCACGCTGTTCTCGACATCGCGCAGCCGTCGTACGAGTGTCGTCCTGGCCGAGAGCAGCACGCGCTGCTCGCGCGCGTCCATCGATTTCACGTGCACCGGCCGGAACCAGCCCATGCGCAGCAGATGGGCCATTCCGCGGGCATCGTTGCGGTCGGTCTTGACGGTCATCGCCGACAAGGCGGCGCGAACCTGGCGGGTTTCCATTAGCATCGCCGTGAAACCGGCATCAGCCAAGCCACGTACCAGCCATTCCGATAACGGGCCCGCCTCCAAACCGATGCGCTCCGGTGGCTCGGGAAGAGCGGTCAGCAATTCGGCGATCGCAAAGGCCTCACTCGGCACCGAGCGTTCGACAATCGGGGTGCCTTCGGCGTCCATCACGCAGACGGCAGTTTTCTCCAACGAGACATCGAGCGCGACATACATCGTCATCTGGTCAGCTCCTTCATCGGGGATACCAGCCTATCGGCTGGGGACGCCCAATGACCGCATCTCCAAAAACCTCGCAGTTTTGGCGGGTTTGTGATTCGATCCGCCAGGTCTGCGTCGGGGGGCGGAGATGCGCGGTCAGGCGGGATTTTTCGATGTTGACGAGCGGCTAAAGCAACTCTCGGCCAAGGGCGACAATCTGGAGCGCTTGAGCGCGGTGGTCGATTTTGAACTGTTCCGGGCGGATTTAGAACGGGCGGTGCCGCGCTCGGATGGTTCGAAAGGAGGCCGGCCAGCGTTCGATCATGTGCTGATGTTCAAGACGCTGATCCTGCAGTCCACTCATAATCTGTCCGACGAGCGCACCGAATACCTGATCCGTGACCGACTGTCGTTCATGCGCTTTCTCCGCCTGGGGCTGGGTGACACGGTGCCGGACGCGAACACGATCTGGACGTTCCGCGAAGCGCTGACGCAGGCGCGAATTGCCGATAAACCGGCGATCGAGGTTCTCTTCGAGCGGTTCAATGCGACATTGGCCGCGGCCGGGTTCCTGGCGATGAGCGGCCAAATCATCGATGCCTCGATTGTCGCCGCGCCGAAACAGCGCAATAGCGATGGCGAGAAGCACGACATCAAGGAAGGCCGCATCCCGGCGCAATGGGCGAACAACCCCGCCAAGCTGCGCCAGAAGGACCGCGACGCGCGCTGGACGGTCAAATACACCAAGGCCAAGCCAAGCGAAGAGGGCGCGCCTCGCGTCGATCTGGCTGTCCCGGCCTTCGGCTACAAAAACCACATCGGCATCGATCGACGGCATGGATTAATCCGCCGCTGGGTGGTGACAGACGCGGCCCGTTACGACG
>DASWAK010000030.1:0-5014 GCA_036391175.1 Pseudolabrys sp. | reverse complement strand
GCCTCGGCGGCCTGACTGGCCACAAAGATTTCGCGCGCGATACCGGCGTCATCGTGAAGCCAGTTGACGCCTGTAAGGTCGCCGATGCAGTGGTGCGCGTGTTCATCGACCACGGAAATCGCACCGACCGCACCAAAGCGCGGTTGAAATACGTGCTCGACGCCATGGGCGCGGAGAGGTTTCTCGGTCTTATCGAAGAGAAGCTCGGCCGCAAGTTAGACCGCGCTGTGCCCGACGCGGTGGCCGTGCGTCCGCCGTTCGACCGGAGTGCGCATATCGGCGTTCACGCACAGAAGCAGGAGGGGCTGCATTGGATTGGTGTCGCCGTGCCGGTTGGATTCCTCACGGTCGCGCAGATCCGTGGACTTGCTGACATCGCGCGGGAGATGGGCGACGGGGATATCCGGCTCACCGTCTGGCAGAACCTGCTGATCTCCGGTGTACCATCAAAGAGACTAAAAGCGGCTCAAGCCAGGGTCCAAGCGCTTGGCCTTGCGACAGAGGCTAATGCAATCCGCTCAGGACTTGTCGCGTGCACCGGCAATACGGGATGCAAGTTCGCGGCTTCCGACACCAAGCGGCACGCGGAGGACATCGCGCGCTGGTGCGAGACACGGGTTTCGCTCGACACGCCGGTCAATATCCATCTCACCGGCTGTCATCACTCGTGCGCGCAGCATTTCGTCAGTGAAATCGGGCTCCTGGCCTGCAAAGTACAGGCGGACGCCGATGGCGACGCGGTCGAGGGCTATCACGTGTTGATCGGCGGCGGCTTCGGCCCACAAGCCGCCGTCGGCCGGGAGCTTTATCGCGACGTTAAAGCGGAGGATGTGCCGCAGACCGTCGAGCGTATCCTGAAGGCCTATCTCAGGAACCGCGCCGCGCGCGAAGAGAGCTTCATCGCTTTTGTTCGCCGGCACGAGATCGACGCGCTCAAGGCCATGGCAGAGCAGGAGGCCGCATGAGCGTCACGCAACGGCCGCCAATCCCGTCCTTCATCCCTGAGACCGCCCCGTTTACGGTCGAGCAGCGCACTTATCTCAACGGACTGTTCGCCGGTGTGTTTGGCCTGGAGCAGGGCGTAACGCCTCTGTCGAGCGAGGACGTCGCCAAGCTCTTGCCAGGTTTCATCGATGCCAATGCCGCGCCCGCCGCCGAAATTGACGACAGTGCGCCCTGGCATGATCCGGCCATGCCGCTTGCCGACCGCGTGAAGCTCGCTGAGGGCCGTCCGCTGCAGCGGCGGATGATGGCGGCGATGGCTCAGCAGGATTGCGGGCAATGCGGCTACAATTGCCACGACTACTCGCAAGCGCTGTTTGCCGGAAGGGAAGAGCGTCTGAACCTGTGCGTGCCGGGCGGCAAGGACACCGCGCGCATGCTCAAACAGCTCTATGAAGAGATCGGCCGCGCGCCTGCCGCGCCAAAGGCCGACACTGCACCCGTAGCCGACAAACTTGTAGTGCCACAATCTGCGCCCGGCCGCTCGCGAGACAACCCCGCCTACGCCACGTTCCTGTCGCGCCGACGGCTCAACAAGACCGGTTCGCAAAAGGAAACATGGCATATCGAATTCGATCTCGGCGAGACCGGCCTCGATTATACAGTCGGCGATTCCTTTGGTATATTTCCAGCCAATGACCCCGCTTTGGTCGATGCCGTAATTGCGGCGCTGAGTGCGCCGCCTGATTTCCCAATCGGCGGACGAACATTGAGCGAGGTGCTCACCGACGGCGTGTCACTGTCGCCGGCGCCGGACATGCTCTTTCAGCTCATGTCTTATCTAACGGGAGGCGATCGCCGACAGAAGGCGAAGGCACTGGCCGCTGGTCTCGATCCGGACGGCGACGCGGCTGTACTTGACGTGCTCGCGGCGCTCCGGAAGTTTCCCGGCGTGCGGCCGGACCCGGAAGCGTTCATCGAGTCGCTCGATGCTCTGCAGCCGCGCGTCTATTCGATTTCCTCCTCATTGAAATGCAATCCGGGACGCGTCGCATTGACCGTCGACGCGGTGCGTTACGAAGTCGAAAAGCGCACACGACTCGGTGTCGCTTCGACGTTCCTGGCCGGGCGCGTAGCGCCCGGCGACAGAATCAAGGTCTATGTCCAGAAGGCGCAACATTTTGCGCTGCCGCCTGATCCGACGATACCAATCATCATGGTTGGCCCCGGCACCGGCGTTGCGCCGTTTCGAGCGTTCTTGCAGGAGCGTCAGGCAATCAAGGCGCCGGGCCGCAACTGGCTGTTCTTCGGACATCAGTGCAGCAACTACGATTTCTTCTACGAAGACGAACTGGTCGCGATGCGTTCGGCCGGCCTCCTCACGCGTCTCACGCTTGCATGGTCGCGCGACGCCGACGAGAAAATCTACGTTCAGCATCGCATGCGGGAGGTCGGCCGCGATCTCTGGGCCTGGCTCGCCGAAGGGGCACATTTTTATATCTGCGGAGATGCGACCCGCATGGCCAGAGACGTGGAACGAACGCTGGTCGATGTCATTGCCGAACACGGTGCGCGTACGCCTGCCGAAGCGGTCAATTTCCTCGCCGAATTGAAGAAACTTGGCCGCTATCAAATCGACGTCTATTAGAGGGTTATGCCGGTGACAAAGTCTCGTGTTCCTTCCGAAATCCGAGCCCCGCGCATGGGCGCGCTGGCGCGACTTCCTGTGTTTCTTTCACTCGACGGGAAGCGGACCGTGCTGGTGGGCGGAGGTTCGGCGGCGGCCTGGAAGGCGGAGCTATTGTCGGCATCGGGCGCGAATGTCGATGTCTATGCGGTTGAAGCATGCGATGACTTGCTCCAGCTCGTCGCGGACCCGCCGCGCGGCACGATCACGATCAATTGCCGCGCTTGGGTGCCTGAAGATTTGAAAAATGCTGCGGTCGCTATCGGCTCATTCGAAGATGATGAGGGCGCTGCGGCATTTGCGTCATGCGCGCGCGCGGCTGGCGTCCCGGTCAATGTGATCGACAAGCCGGCGTTCTGCGATTTTGCCTTTGGCGCCATTGTCAATCGTTCGCCGCTGGTGATCGGAATATCCACTGACGGCGCGGCGCCGGTGTTTGCGCAGGCGATCCGCGCCAAGTTTGAGGCCCTGCTACCCGTTGGCTTCGCCAGTTGGGCTGCTGCCGCTGCGCGCTGGCGCAATGCGGTGAAGGCCTCGGGGCTGTCATTTTCCGGACGGCGCAAGTTCTGGCAGCTATTGACCGCCCATGCCGTTACCGACCCCGAGCATGAGCCCAGTCAGGCAGATTTCGACAGTTTCATTGCCGAGGTGAGGGGACTAGGGACCGCGGTCGAAAATGGGTCCGTAACGTTGGTTGGTGCCGGCCCAGGCGATCCGGAGTTGCTGACCTTGCGCGCTGTTCGTGCGCTGCAATCGGCGGACGTGATCCTTTTTGACGATCTGGTTTCTCGCGACGTGCTCGACTTCGCGCGTCGTGAAGCTAGGAAAATGCTGGTCGGCAAGACCGGCTTCGGACCGTCATGTAAGCAAGAGGACATCAATGCTGTGATGGTGGGTCTTGCCAAGCAGGGCAAACGCGTGGTCCGCCTCAAGGGCGGCGATCCTCTGATTTTCGGCCGTGCTACCGAAGAAATTGCGGCCTGCAGGGCCGCGAATATCGCGGTCGACGTGGTACCGGGTATCACCGCTGCGCAGGGCGCCGCTGCGAACCTTGGCCTTCCGCTCACCGACCGCAAACGGGCGCGCCGGCTGCAATACGTTACGGGCCACGCTAAGAATGGCGCAATGCCGAACGATCTGGATTGGCGGAGCCTTGCCGATCCGATGACCACTACGGCGATCTATATGCCCACGCGCACCCTCGTAGCGTTGGTCGAGAAAGCGACTGCTGAAGGTCTCGATCCGCAAACGCCAGCGCTGGCAATTGCCCGCGCTACCCGGCCTGACCAGGCCATCATCGCCGCGCCGATCGGTGAGCTTCCTGAGCGGCTCGCGCAAGCGGATCTGCCAGGCCCAGTACTCGTTATGATCGGCCGTGTCATCGTAGAGCAAATATCTGCGCTTGGCGCTAAGCGCCGCCACGGCTGAAGGTCAGCACCATTCTAGCGCGTGTTGTAGCGGATCGGCACCACGATTGGGATCTGAGCACCGGCGACTTCCGGTGGCGGTGGCGGCATCGGTGACGCACGCTCAGCCAAGGCGACTGTCTCGCGGTCGAGCACGCTCGAGCCAGAACTGCGCGTTATGTGCGCATGGTGGACGCCGCCGCTTCGGTCGACGCTGAATGCGAGCTGCGCCACCCCGTATTCGCCTCGCGATTGCGCTTCCGGCGGATATCGCTTGTAACGCTCGAGCCGTGCGACCAGCGCCGATTTCCAGTTGGGCAGCGCGTCGGGATTGTGCGAAGCCGCGCCCGGCGTGGGAGCTGCCGCGCGTTCGGCTCGTTGTTCGGCCGTGCTGGGGGCACTGGCGAGGCTAGCGTGTTTTTGTTTCTGCTTCTTTTCTTTAGGTTTCTCGATCAGCGTAGGCGACGGCATTGCCGCAAGCTCCGCTTCTTTTACCAGGTCGGCTTTGATATCGATTTCCTCAAATGGCTTTGGTGGTTCGGTCTCCGGCTGTGCTTCGGCCTGCTGCGGGCCGGGCGGCAATTCGGTTGGCGTGACGTCTGGAGCGACTGGAACCGGTGCGAGTTCGATCATGATCACCGGCGCGTTTGCAATCAATTCGGAGGAATCGCTCCATACCAGAAACGCTACCGCCCCCGCGGCATGCAAGCAGAGCGCTAGGAGGAGGCAGGCTACCCACCGTAGCGCTTCGGGCCAGCGGCGAACCATGGCTGTTTCGCGCACCGCAATCATTGTCGCATCGTCTCCGTGCCGAACAGCGCCTACTGTAGCGCAATTATGTCATTCCGCAGGCCGCAATATCGTGGCGATGCGTGATTCTGAAGTGCATTCAAGCGTTGGCGATTGAACGGAAGATATTTTGCGGGCATGGTCCCGCCTCTGCCAAACAATCATCGTTAAAGGACGCCAGCGCCATGCC
>DASWAK010000029.1:0-4001 GCA_036391175.1 Pseudolabrys sp. | reverse complement strand
GGTCATAATCTCGCCACCGATGCAGGCTGACAGCTATATGACCTTAGCGAACATAAGAGCGAACGGAATGACGTCGTCAACTCCACACACCCGCAATCTTATCGCCATGCTGGCGCTCGTCCTCACCGCCGCAGCGCTTGCCGGTTGCGGAGCGTCGGCGCGTACGTGGGCCGCCGCCGATTGCTGGAAGTCGACCGAAAGGGACTACGCCAAAATGAATGTCGACAAGCGCGGCGACATCGTCACCAAATGCATCGACGACAAGATGAAGGCCACGCGCTGACCGTGCGGGAGTCCCCGATTCCGCCAAATTGGTGGGTGACTCTCTAGGCCTGCCGAGGCAGTAAGCCCCTCAGCGGCCTTCCCTGAGTCGAAGCGCCCGTTTTTCAAAATGGGGTCCGGTGTAAACCCGGCAGGCCCCGCTAATGGATTAGGAGTCCCGTTGAAATTTCTTTCTATCTCCGCTTACGGGTTAGCGGCTTCTTCGGCTCGCGACCCAACCTGCCGCCACAGCCGCCAACGCGAGCGCGACTACAGCTATATAAGCCATGTATGCCGTCCAATCCCCGCCATGTTCAATCGCAAAGCTGACCAAGAATGGCACCGGGAAAAGAAAGAAAACGATGTTACATAGGATGAGGGAAAAACGGTCCATGCGCGATAACAATCATGCGGCGCGTGGTGCCGATATGAGCTCAGAGCCTCCCAAGACGTAATAGGTATCGCCAAAAAAAGGCTTTATGAGTGTCGCACTAAACAAAAGATCCACTGCTCCATAGCCGAGTTTAATTCGAGCGTCATTTAGTTTATCGGATCGAACATCAACCCAGACCCCATGGCAAAAATATTTTCCGGGCACTGTCGGCGAGCCGAGATCAGTGACCCAACTAACTTTAATATTTTTTTCTAGCTGCACTGAATTTCCCCTCAGCAAATAGCCAGCCGCAATAAAGCGCGGGGAACGAGTGCGGACAACTATGACTGAGTCGGTCGTAGTGCGGTATATTTGTAGGCATTTGCAAAGAAAGACCCGCCAGACCAATGACTAGGCGGGCCGGGATGCTGTTACTCCAATAGCGGACAAAGGCGGGGATTGTCCGCTATGTGGTGGCCAACATGCGCGGCGTGCGACGCGTCTACTTCGCTACGCAATAAGGCTGGTCGGCGCCCGGATGGCAGATTCCCGGCCGGCAGGCATTAGCGCATTGCCCCTTGTTGTGGCCCCGCTTGGCGCATCCGTCCAAACAGGTCTGGCTATCGACCGTCGTCGCGACGGCGGCCGCGGCGTCAGCGTCGCCTTTCTGGGCGGCAGCCTGGGCTTGCGACAGGCCCATGGTTCCCTTCGCAGCAAAAGCAAAACTCGGCGCCAACGCCACTAGCAGAATGCACAGCACAAAGCGCATGACGGCATCTCCCTTCTATCGCAGTTATTCGTTCCAACGCACAACTCTCGCGTGGGATGCCTGCACTGCAGCCTGTATGGCAACTTGCAAGTGGATCATGGCAGCCGCTTGACGCTTTGGGTCATTAGCGGACATGACAGCGGCTGTTTGCGATGTCCGCATTACCCCTGAAAGCGGACATGTGCGCTGCAGTAGCTCACGTCTGCTTTGGGCCATAACCGGGCTCATGCAGTGCAGCAAAGCATCTGATCTATTCGATCACCTCGTCGGCGCGGGCGTGCAGCGAGGCCGGCACGTCGATGCCGAGCGCTTTCGCCTTTCATTTGTGAGCGATCAACGCTGCCCGCGCAAAATACTCTCCTTGGTGTGGCCCTGACGTGGATGCTTGCCGTGTTGAGGGGCGGCTGCAGGCTCGCGATTCACGTGGTGGACGGCCCTGTTCGCAAGCGATTTTCTCAGGCGGTGGCCAACCGAGGATTCCTTGTCCCGAGAGACTCGATCATTGCGACTGCGCCTCGATCGGCTTGGCCAACAAGCGCAAAGCGGTCCTCGGCAACCGCGCGCCCGAGCTCAGTAAGCAGGTGGTACATCTCCCCCGTCGGGCGCGAATTGGTCAGGTGCACGCCGAGCTCCAGCGCCGCACAGATGCCGGCTTGCCGAACTAACGGATCGTGTTGCCGGTTGGCGTACCGACTCACGACCAGCATCACGGTCGCCAGCTGCGCACGACGAGCAAGGTCGAACGCGAGCGCCTGCCTTTGCGCGACAGCGCCTCCGAAATGCCGCAAGGCGGCACTGATCTCCAGCGCTAGATCACTGAGCACTTCAATTGCGACGGCAGCCAGCTCGGCAGGAGCGGCGGTCAGTCGACGCCTAAAGTGCCTCATCGGGTGACGGACCTCTTCGCCGACAAGCCACGCCGCATAGGCGGCAGCATGGCGGCCGGCCGTCCACAGGTTCGACGCGCCAGGGTATTTGCCGGCAAGGCCTGGCGGCTTCTTCATCGCCGCCGCAATCGGGGCGAGGTAATGCTCGCCATGCGCCCGCGCAAGTGATTGAAAGTAGCCCAACGCCAAGATTTCATTCTCGCCTTCATAGACGGTGGGAGCGAGCAGGTCCCACAGCATTTCGGCGAAGAGATTGCCTTCGAGCAGCGCACGGCCGCCATGGGTCTTCAGCAGCACGTCTCCTTGACCGATTCGCTGCCGAAGATCTTCGCCGTCAAGCATTCGAGTTCGCCGCGATAACCCTCGTCGAGCAGTCGCGCAGCCCACGCGACTACGGCATCGCAGGCAACAATGCGCGCTGCCAGCCAGCCGAGGCGTCGCTGAACAAGCTCGCGAGACCCGATCGGCGCCCCGAACGTCTGCCGCTGTTGCACCCAGGGAATGACACTTCCCGCGATCATGCGCAGCACCCCGGCGGATATTGCGCATACCGCAACGCGACCGTTGTTTAGCGCGTGGTAAGCGATTGCGCGCCCGTCGCCCCTAGGTGCGTGAAGCACGTTCGCAGCAGGCACGGGTAGATCGTTGAACACGAGTCCGACGTTTTTCACATGCGCGGGAGCTTTCAGGCCATAGCTGACGGTCCAGAACCGCTCGTCCTCACGCTCCGGAAGCTCGATCAGCACCATCTCGTGGCGGCCGCTAGAAAATATAAATGCCCCCACTTATGAAACCGCAAATAAAAAACCCGCGAAATGCGGGAAATAATGGTGGGCGCTGTAGGGATTGAACCTACGACCTCTCCCGTGTGAAGGGAACGCTCTCCCGCTGAGCTAAGCGCCCGGTCATCGGCGGACGCGCGATATAAAGAGTGCCTCGGAGACGTGTCAAGCGAAGGCTCGTCAGAGCCTTTTAGTTGCGCGTTTTCGGATCGTCGCTTTGCGCCAAACGTGAGGCCTGAGTCTGCAAAGCACGGATGCGATCGGCCAGGTTACCGTTGTTTGACGGTTCGGTGAGATCGACGTCAGCGCCGACACTGCTGACCCGTTCGCGCGATGTTTCAGCGGCTAGCAGCGCGTCAATTGGCGAATTTGGACCTTCCAGCGCAGAAGCGAGCCTTGCCACTTCCGCCGCTACGTCGTTAATGCGCTCACGCAGGAGCGCATTCTCTACCCGTTCGGATGCCCAGGCTTCTTCTGTCTCACGCTTCATGGCACCAAGGTCTCGGGCATACCGGTCGCGCTCTTCCTTGGTGTGAGCGATCGCTGCCTTCAATTGGGCATTCTCTGTCTTGAGGTTCTGAGCGGCCGAGTTGGAGCGACCCTCGATTTCGATGATGGCAGTTCGCAAGTCGCTTTCGACCTTGCGCGCGGATTCAATTTCCTCGCGCAAGTGCTTGAGCTCGAATTCACTTTGGTTAAGCAGCCGCGACTGCTCTCCGAGACGGGCTTCGAGATCCTGCGCGCGGCTGCCGAGGATTTCCGCTTCCTTGGTCTGCGCCACCAACTGCTGCTCAAGGTGGCTGACGCGACGAGCAAGATTCTCGACCCTGCCACGCTCTTGCGAAAGTTCCTGCGTTGCGGCTTTCAGCTCTACGCGCTCGTTATCCCGGCGGTCCTCGACGACCTTCAGCTCATGACCCGCTCCATCC
>DASWAK010000028.1:0-8868 GCA_036391175.1 Pseudolabrys sp. | reverse complement strand
CGAGGTTATCGGTCGCGACCAGAAGACCGATCTCGCGTTACTCAAGGTCAAGCCAACCAAGCCGCTCAAAGCAGTGAAATTTGGTGATAGCGACAAGCTGCGGCTCGGCGAATGGGTGATCGCAATTGGCAATCCGTTCAGTCTTGGCGGCACAGTAACCGCCGGTATCGTTTCCGCGCGCAATCGCGACATTCAGTCAGGGCCCTACGACAACTACATACAGACCGACGCCGCTATCAATCGCGGCAATTCGGGCGGACCTTTGTTCAATCTCAATGGCGAGGTCATCGGTGTGAACACCGCGATCATCTCGCCATCCGGTGGCTCAATTGGAATCGGCTTCGCGGTGCCATCAAAGACGGTAGTGCCGGTGATCGATCAGTTGCGTGAATTCAAGGAAGTGCGCCGAGGTTGGCTAGGGGTGCGCATCCAGCAGGTGAGCGATGAGATTGCCGAAAGTCTTAGCGTTAAACCGGCGCGCGGTGCTCTCGTCGCCGGCATCGACGACAAAGGCCCGGCCAAGGCCGCCGGCATTGAGCCGGGTGACGTTATCGTTAGGTTCGACGGCAAGGACGTCAAGGAAATGCGCGATCTGCCCAAGATCGTTGCGGATACACCGGTTGGCAAAGACGTCGAGGTTGTTGTCGTCCGCAAGGGCAAGGAAGAAAAAATGTCGGTCAAACTCGGCCGGCTTGAGGATGAGAAGCAAGCGGCACTTAATACTAAGAACGACGCGGTGCCGGATGTTAAGCCTGTCGTAAAGAAAGCACTCGGGCTCGATCTTGCCAATCTGACCGATGAACTGCGCAAAAAGCACAACATCAAAGATAAGGTGAAGGGCGTATTGATTACCGGCGTCGATCCTAATTCGCCGGCTGCTGAGAAGCGGCTCGCTCCTGGAATGGTAATCGCCGAGGTCCAACAGCAGCCGGTGGCAAATGCGACCGAACTTCAGCAACGCATCGAAAAGCTTAAGAAGGACGGCAAGAAGGCGGCAGTGCTGCTGGTGGTATCGCCAGACGGCGATCCGAGCTTCGTGGCGCTGAGCTTACAGTAGGATTTGTGCTCTCTATGATGCCGCGGCCGGCGCCTACTTGCGCCGGCCGTTTCGTTAGTCGAGCACGTGATTGACCATGCCGTCGGCAAGCTTGGGCTCGAACCAGGTCGACTTCGGCGGCATGATGCCACCGGCGTCAGCTACCGCCATCAGGTCCCGCATCTGCGTCGGATAGAGCGCAAAGGCGACCGCCATCTCGCCCGATTTCACGCTTTTCTCAAGCGCTTCCAGCCCGCGCGCACCGCCGATGAAATCGATGCGCTTATCGGTGCGCGGGTCCTTGATGCCGAGCAGCGGCTCTATCACATTGCGGGTGAGCACGGTGATCGGCAGTCGACCGATCGGATCGTTCGGAACGAGCTCAGGTCGGATCAAGAGCTTGTACCAGTGGCCGCCAAGATACATTCCATACTCGTGTGACGACGCCGGCCGCACCGGCTGATCGAATGCGGTTACTGTGAAACTCTTGCGCAACTCGGCGAGAAATTGCTCGGCGTTGCGACCGTTCAGGTCTTTAACCACACGATTGTAGTCGAGGATGGTCATCTCATGTTCGGGAAAGATCACTGACAGAAAATAGTTGGACGAATCCTCGCCTTTACGGGCGGCGGCGACGCGCGCGGCTGCGGCTGAACGGTGATGGCCGTCGGCGATGTAGATTGCGGGCAAAGCCTCAAAGGCGAGAGTGAGCTTCTCGATCGTCGCGTCATCGGCGATCGTCCAGAGCTCATGGCGCACACCATCGCCGGCTGTGACGTCAATCTCCGGTTTGCCGGCCGCCACTTGCGCCAGAATGGCGTCGATCTCCGGCGCGTTTGGATAGCCGCTCATTACTGGACCGGTCTGGGCATTGATGGCTTCAATCTGACGGACACGATCGTCTTCTTTTGTCGGCGTCGTCAGTTCGTGCTTGCGGATTCTGTTAGTCGCATAGGCTTGAAGCGAGGCCGCGGCGGCGATGCCGGTCTGGGTGTGGCCCCGCCAGGTGAGCCGGTAGACGTAGTAGCAAGGCTTGACATCGCGTATCAGAACGCCTTTCGCGACCATACGCTTGAGGTTTTCGGCCGCCTTGGCGTAAACGGCCTTGTCGTAAGGATCGGTACCTGGGTCGAGGTCAATCTCCGGTTTTGAAATATGCAAAAAACTCCACGGCTTGCCCTTGGCAAGTTCGCGCGCTTCCGCGCTGGAGACTACGTCGTAGGGTGGCGCAAGCACCTCGGCGGCGCGCCCGGACGTAGGTCGCAGGGCGCGGAATGGTTTAATGAGTGTCAAGTCTGTCTCCGTAGCGCCGAATTTCGTCCCGCAGGTGCTATCACGGTTGCAACCAAGGTGGCACTATGACAACGGTTAGGGCGGTGCTTATTGCAGGGCCGACCGCAAGCGGCAAGTCGGCGCTGGCTCTTGAGCTGGCAGAGCAGTTCGGTGGCGTCATCGTCAATGCCGATTCAATGCAAGTGTACCGCGATCTGCGCATCATTACCGCGCGTCCTACGCCGGAGGAGGAAGTGCGGACGACGCACCGGCTTTATGGCTTTGTTGATGCAGCAGAGAATTACTCGGTGGGACGCTGGTGTCGCGACGTCGAAGAGGCGCTCAAGGAGGCTCGCTCGCAGGGCCGCATGCCGATCCTGGTCGGTGGCACCGGACTTTATTTTAAGGCGCTGACGACAGGACTCGCCGCTGTGCCGCCAATACCGGCAGATATTCGAGCCGAGGTCCGAAGCCGATTACAGCGCGAAGGCTCACCAGCACTGCACGTAGAACTTGCCCGGCTCGATCCCGCGACGGCGAAACGCGTGACAATCAACGACCGATCGCGCATCTCACGCGCTCTCGAAGTTGTTCTGGCGACCGGGCGTCCACTCTCGGATTGGCACATCGAAGGTCTGCCGCCGCTGATCGATTCTAAACGCGTCGCGAAAGTATTTATCTCTTGTGAGCGCAAAGAGCTGGTCCATCGCATAGAGAGGCGCTTTGCCGCGATGCTGAAATCAGGCGCGCTGGAAGAGGTAAGGCGGCTTGCCGCGCGCGGGCTCGATCCGTCGCTGCCGGCGATGAAAGCCCACGGCGTGCCCTGGTTGATCCGGCATCTCGATGGTGAGATCTCGCTCGAGGAGGCCGTAGCAGGCGCAGTCATGGATACGCGCCGTTACGCGAAGCGCCAGCTCACCTGGTTTCGCAATCAGATGCAGGATTGGCCATGGGAAACCGCGGAAAATGCGGCAGCGGCTCTCAAAAGACAGCTTTCGGGGCTGAAACAACCCTGATTTGTGCTTGACCAACGTCTAAAGCCCAACTATAACCCGCGCAATGAAAGTTCAGGTAAGAACTATGTTACGCAATATTATTTCCGTAGTAGATGTTCGGGCGCTGACGTGGTCCTGACATAGGACCGCAGGCAAGCGTCCGGACATGGCCCGTTGCGGGCCTTTTTTATTGCCATTCGCGCGAGAACGAGGCTTACGAAAGGGAATGACATGACACGCGAAATGACCGGCGCCGAAATGGTGATCCAGGCGCTCGCCGACCAGAATGTCGAGCATGTGTTCGGCTATCCGGGCGGCGCAGTGCTGCCGATCTACGACGCCATCTTCTCGCAGAACCAGGTGCGTCACATCCTGGTACGCCACGAGCAGGGCGCCGTGCATGCGGCAGAAGGCTACGCTCGCTCGACCGGTAAAGTTGGCTGCGTACTGGTGACCTCCGGCCCCGGAGCTACCAACGCGGTCACAGGGCTGACTGACGCACTCTGTGATTCAATCCCGATCGTTTGCATCACCGGCCAGGTGCCGACGCACCTGATCGGCAACGACGCGTTCCAGGAATGCGACACAGTGGGCATCACCCGGCCGTGCACAAAATACAATTACCTGGTCAAGCGCATCGAGGACCTGCCGCGCGTTCTGCATGAAGCGTTCCATATCGCATCGAGCGGCCGGCCGGGACCGGTGGTCGTTGACGTGCCGAAGGACATTCAGTTCGCCAAGGGTATCTATTCCAAGCCGAAGGATTTCCCGCACACCGGCTACAAGCCCAAGCTCAAGGGCGACATGGACAAGATCAAGCAGGCAATCGATCTGATGGCGCACGCAAAACGGCCCCTATTCTACACCGGCGGCGGCGTGGTCAATTCGGGCAAGGCCGCCTGCGATCTCCTGCGCGAGCTAGTCAAACTCACCGGCTATCCGATCACATCTACTTTGATGGGCCTTGGTGCATTTCCGGCGGCTGATCCGAAATGGATCGGTATGCTCGGCATGCACGGGACGCTTGAGGCCAACATGGCGATGCACGATTGCGACGTGATGATCTGCATCGGTGCACGCTTCGATGACCGAATCACCGGCCGGCTCGACGCTTTCTCACCCGCCTCGAAGAAAATTCATGTCGACATCGATCCGTCATCGATCAACAAGAATGTCAAGGCGGACGTGCCGATCATTGGCGATTGTGCGCATGTGCTTGAGGACATGGTGCGCCTGTGGCGCACGAGCGCCATCCACTCCGACAAGAAGTCGCTGCAAATGTGGTGGACGCAGATCGACAAATGGCGCGCGCGCAAATCGCTCGCCTACCGGCAGTCGAAAGATGTGATCAAGCCGCAATACGCCATCCAGCGGCTTTATGAGTTGACCAAGGACAGAGATTGCTACATCACCACCGAAGTGGGCCAGCACCAGATGTGGGCAGCGCAGTTCTATGGCTTCCAGGAGCCGAACCGATGGATGACGTCTGGCGGCCTTGGAACCATGGGCTACGGCCTGCCGGCTTCGGTTGGTGTGCAGCTCGCGCATCCGAAGTCGCTGGTGATCGACATCGCAGGTGAAGCCTCGGTTCTGATGACGATGCAGGAGTTGTCGACCGCGGTGCAGTACCGGCTGCCAATCAAGATCTTCATCTTGAACAACAATTACATGGGGATGGTTAGGCAATGGCAGGAATTGCTGCACGGCGGGCGCTATGCTGAAAGCTATTCGGAAGCACTTCCAGATTTCGTCAAGCTGGCCGAGGCCTATCACGCGCACGGCATTCGCTGCCAGAAACCGGCCGATCTCGACCGCGCCATCAAGGAAATGATCGAGGTCGACAAGCCGGTGCTGTTCGATTGCGTGGTCGATCCCAAGGAGAACTGCTTCCCGATGATCCCGTCGGGACGCGCGCATAATGAGATGCTGCTCGGTGACGCCGGCGTCAGCGTGGAAGATGCAATCACCGAGGAAGGCAAGGTGATGGTGTGATGAACGCTCCCTCGACGAGCCACTATCCTGCTGCGCCAACCGCGCAAAAGTCAGAAACCCACACTCTCTCGGTTTTAGTCGACAACGAGCCGGGCGTGCTCGCCCGCGTCATCGGCCTGTTCTCCGGCCGGGGCTACAATATCGAGTCGCTCACAGTGTCGGAGACCGAGCACCGCCAGCATCTTTCGTTGATTACCATCGTCACCACCGGCACGCCGATGGTGATCGAGCAGATCAAGAACCAGCTCGATCGACTCGTTCCCGTGCATCACGTGGTGGACATGACGCTCGCTGGCAACGCTATCGAGCGGGAGCTCGCCATGGTCAAGGTCAAAGGTAAAGGCGACAACCGGGTGGAGGCGCTGCGGCTGGCGGATGCTTTTCGGGCGCGAGTGATCGACGCTACCACCGAAAGCTTTGTATTCGAAATTACCGGCGCCACCGAAAAGATCGAGCAGTTCATCAGCTTGATGCTGCCGCTCGGCCTTATCGAGGTCGCGCGCACCGGCATCGCAGCCATCATGCGTGGGCCGGAGGGCATGTAAGCGATGGTGCTGACGATCCTTGCGATCCCGCTCATCGTGCTGGGCGTATTCATCAAGCCTTATTCGGTGGAAAATCTACGCTGTTTCAGCGTTAGCTTCGCCAGCGCTCGCCACTATTGCTTCGAGCAGGGCTCCAATCTGCCGGAAGTGATCAAATACGGCAGCGTGCTGGCCGGGTTCACGTTGCTCTATGCCGGAAGGTTGCAGATCAAACGGCAGCGTGACGGGAAATAACGAGGATCCGTTGGAGGGACTTGCCCGGACCGCTGGAGCGACCTAGAAGCACCGCGGCGGCACTATTTCCAAAGCAACCAACAACCATCGGCGAACGAAGGACCCGAGTACCATGCGTGTTTACTACGATCGCGACGCCGACCTAAATCTGATCAAGGGCAAGAAGGTCGCCATCATTGGCTATGGCAGCCAGGGTCACGCCCACGCGCTCAATTTGCGCGATAGCGGCGTGAAGGATGTCGCAGTTGGCTTGCGCAAGACGTCAGCCGGCGTGAAAAAAGCTGAGGCCGAGAAATTCAAGGTCATGGAGGTTGCCGAGGCGGCCAAATGGGCCGACGTGATGATGATGCTCACGCCCGACGAATTGCAGGGCGATATCTATCGCGACCACCTCGCCAAGAACATGAAAGATGGCGCGGCGCTGATGTTCGCGCACGGGCTTAATGTTCATTTTAATCTGATCGAGCCGCGTGCCGATCTCGATGTGCTGATGATCGCGCCGAAAGGGCCCGGCCATACCGTTCGCTCGGAATACCAGCGCGGCGCCGGCGTGCCGTGTCTCGTCGCGATCCACAAGGATGCCTCGGGCAACGCCCATGATCTAGGACTTTCCTACGCCTCGGCGATCGGCGGTGGCCGCGCCGGCATCATCGAGACGACATTCAAAGAGGAGTGCGAGACCGACCTATTCGGTGAGCAGACCGTGCTCTGCGGCGGCCTTGTCGAATTAATGAAGGCCGGCTACGAGACGCTGGTGGAGGCCGGCTACGCGCCCGAGATGGCCTATTTCGAGTGCGTGCACGAGGTGAAACTGATCGTCGATCTGATCTACGAGGGCGGCATCGCCAATATGAATTACTCAGTGTCGAACACTGCGGAATATGGCGAATACGTTTCCGGTCCGCGTGTGATCACGCCGGAGGTGAAAGCCGAAATGAAGCGCGTGCTCGCCGATATCCAGTCCGGCCGCTTTACCAGGGACTGGATGCTGGAGAATAAGGTCAACCAGACTTCGTTCAAGGCCACCCGCGCCAAGCTTGCCGAGCATCCGATCGAACAGGTCGGTGCCAAGCTGCGGGACATGATGCCTTGGATCAAGCAGCGCGCGCTGGTGGACAAGAGCAAAAACTAACGCGCATGCTGCCGATCGTCTCCATTGCCGCGGCCGTCCTGATCGGGGCGGCCGCGTTTGCTTATGCAGGCGATCAGGGCGATCCGGATCAGTCTTGTGATGGTAGCACCTATGAGATGGTCGAGTGCCTGAGGGCGAAGACGGCGAAGTGGGACAAGCGCATGACCATCGCCTACCAACACACGTTGAATGCCAGTGAGCCCAAGCAGCTGGAGCAACTGCGCGTGGCGCAGCGCCTGTGGCTCCAGTACCGCGATGCGAACTGTCTCTATTACGGCCTCGGCGAAGGCACCATCGCGCGCGTAGAAGCCGGCGATTGCATGCTTCGGATGACGCAGGGCCGTGCGATCGAGCTGGAAGGTAAGGATGATCGCAACTAACCGCGGCGTATTTAACGTTTCCTGGCGGTTTCGTTATTTAGCCACAACGCGACCTCATCGGGTGTGGCGGAGCCATTGGAGGCGCGGGCATTGGCCTCACGCATTGTTGCGACATCGATTGAATCGATCAGCGGCTTGAGCGCGGTGATGAGCCTCCTGTCATCTGCTTGTTTACGCGAAACCAGCAAAATTGCGTCATAAGGCGGGATGGCGTGCTTGTCGTCAGCGAGTACGGTGAGGTCGTAGGTCGAGATCTGTCCATCGCTCGTATAGGCCGAGATTACGTCAACTTCTCCGGCGGCGACGGCCTTGTACATGAACTCCGGTTGCATCTGCCGTTGGGCACGAAATTTCAAACCATAAGCATTGTGCAGCGCTGTCCATTCCGGTCGCGCGAAGATTTCATAGTCGCCGGCGACAGTAAGGCCGCCGGCATGGCCGGCGAGATCGGAAATAGAATGGATATTCAGCGCCTCCGCCTTTTTACGCGCCATTGCCAATGCGTAGGCATTCTCAAAGCCGAGTGAGCCGAGCATTCGTATGCCGAGCGACGTTTGCAGCCACTGCGACAGCTCTGCGAGCAATTGCTCGCGCGGCGGCACATCGTGGCGCTGCATGCGGTTCGCCCAAAGCGTTCCGGAGTAGTCGACAGCAACGTCAATCTCGCCCGACGCGAGCGCATCGAACAGCACGTTGGAGCCAAGTCCCGGCCGGCGCGCCGCTGTGATTCCAGCGGCTTCGAGGCGCTGTTGAATCAACGCGGCGAGAACATATTGCTCCGTAAAAGTTTTGGCACCGATTAGATAACTCGCCTGCGGTCGTGTGAGGCCGGGCAGCAAAGCAGAAAATATCAGAGCGACCAGACCAAGTGCGCCTAGCGCCGTGCGCGCACCGCTGCGGCGGCTCACGCCTACCTGTACCAGTGCTAGCAATTGATCAACTGCGATTGCAAGGAACGCAGCCGCAACGCAGCCGAAGATGACGAATACCGAGTTCTGGGTCTGCAAGCCGGTGAAGATGTAATTGCCTAGGCTCGTTTGCCCGATCGGCGTCGCGAGCGTTGCGGTGCCGATGACCCAGACAGCCGACGTCCTGATACCGGCCATGATGACCGGCAGCGCCAACGGAAGTTCGATGTCTCGCAATAGCCGCCACGGCCGTACGCCGATAACGCGGGCGGCTTCGCTCAGGCGCGTATCAACGCCGTTGAGGCCTGTGATCGTGTTGCGTAGTACCGGCAGCATCGAATAGAGCGCGAGCGCCAGTACCGACGGAAGGAATC
>DASWAK010000027.1:0-10333 GCA_036391175.1 Pseudolabrys sp. | reverse complement strand
TGACGGCTAGGCACACTTAGGGGCCCGGCACGAGCTCGCCGTGGCTCATCGGGAGGAAAGCGGCGACTTCTTTCTGCTCTGCAGTGATGCGGATCGATCCGCTGCGCGGCATCGCTTGCGCCGCGTTCGTGCATAAATTGAGGATGACCTGCTGCAGCTGCGCCGGCTCGCCCGATACCGCGACGTCAATCGGGACGTCATCGATGATGAGTTCGACGCCGGGGGGGAGCGAGGCACGCAGCAATGAGGCTGCCTCCTCGAGTAAAGTGCGCACCTGCACCGGCCGGGTACGCGCGTCACGCTGTCGCCCGAAGGTGAGGATGCTGTCAATTAGATCGCGCCCACGCTCGGCAGCCCGCCTTATCTCGTCGATATGCTGTGCCAGCTTGGTTCCGCGCGTGAGCTGTGGCTCGACTATCTCTGAATAGCCGAGAATGGCGCTAATGATGTTGTTGAAGTTATGCGCAATCCCGCTTGCCAGCGATCCGACCATTTGCATGCGGCGCGCGCGTTCCAGGCGCGTCGTGAGTCTCGCTCTGTCGCGCTCGAGAAACTCGCGCTCGAGAGCATTGGCCACTGCGTCGCCAGCAAGGCGCAACACCGGCAAGGGGAAAACCCTGTTCCCTTCCGGCCGACAGGTGTCGAACCCCATGATGCCTCGCACCCGGCCGGGTCGAATTAACGGCACACAGGCCCAGCTGCGGACGCCAGCGGCTGCGAGCATGTCCTTCAGAGCTCCGTGCGGCAAAGCGGCAACATCCGGCACGGTGACGATATCGGGTCCGATCGTGGCGAGTGTCAGCGCCTGTTTGGGCCAGGCCGGCGGATACACCGTTCCGCCCGCGGACCACGCATTTACTCGAGCGGGTTTTTCATCCAGCACCACATAGGCGCGTTGCACGTCGATCGCCCGGCAGAGTTCGCCCAGCACTTGCTTGAGCCGCGCGTCGGTCTCCGTCGGCGGGCAATTGATCAGGTGCGTCGAATTCTCGGCTATGACATGCTCGAGTGCTGCGCGCCGTCGTAGCGCAAGGGCGCGCGCACGCAGCTGCAGGCCGAGATAAACAAGCATGATGAGCAACAGCAGCGAGATCAGGTATAGCAACAGCCGAAAGCGCTGCGCCGTCGCCTCGACAGCCGACCGGTGGTCGGAGAACAGTGCATGGAGCTCTTCGACAGGCCGCCTACTTGGCGCGGCGACGAGGGCCTTCAGCGTCTCGTCGACTGCAGGTAGGAGCTGTTGAAGTAAACGGGCATGCGCGAGCAGCGCCCGCGCTGCTTCCGCGTCCGGCCCGGCAGTGGGCGCTTGCGCCGCAAATCGGTCGATCCGTTCCTGGAGCGCCTTGACAGCGTCCGGCGATGTGTCGCGTGTGAGATAGAGGAGCGCCGCCGTCAATGCGCCGGTTGCGGGTCCGAGTTGCGCGTCCTGAGCACCGAACGCGGGACTTGTGCTTAGCAGGCCAACGTAAGCCAGCGAATTCTGCAAGAGCGCGTTGCTGCTCTTGAAGCGCTCCGTCAATTCCTCCTGCTGGGAGACCGTCACGGCTAGGCGGTCGACCGGCCCGACATCGAGGCCCTCCGTCTGCGCGTGGGAACGCAGTCGGCTGACCGCTTCTTGCATCGCTTCCACAGCCTTGACGAGGGTGTCGTAGTCGCGAAGCAGGCCGGCGCGCGCTTGCAGGACGTCGCGATGGAGGGAAGCCTCGGCAAGCGCGAAATCGTCAAAGGCCCGGAGCGTCACCGCATAGGCTGGTGCGTTCGTGTCGATTCCGCGCAGCAGCAGCCAGGTCAGCAACGCGAGCAGCAGAAGCACCCCGAGGGCACCCGACAAGAGCCTCATGGGAGCGCCTTAGCCGCGCGCGGTGTGTCGGTTGCTGGCCTGACTACCTCACTCCGGTAGGTGCCTGTCAGCGTGTCGAGAAAGGCGACGATGGCGGCGATTTGCTGTTCGGTTAGTACACGGTCGAGCTGGGCAATACCCATCGCTCTGACCGCCTCCGGCAGCGTAGGCGCGCTGCCGTCGTGGAAATACGGCGGCGTGGTCGCCACGTTACGCAAGCTGGGGACGCGAACCAACACAGGCTCCGTAGAGCCCAATGGATGGAAAATGCCGTGCCGTTGGAAGAGATTGCCGCCCACATTGACGCCTTGGTGGCAAGAGATGCAACCAAGCGACTTGAACAGCTGATAGCCGGACAGCTCCTCCGGCGTGATCGCGGCGGCTTCGCCCACAAGCCATCGGTCGAACCGGCTGCCCGGCGTGATCAAGGAACGCTCGTAGGTCGCAACCGCATCCAGGAGAGCGGCGACGTCGGGCTCCCTCCCGTATGCGTCGCGGAATTGTCTCACCGATTCCGGATCGGCGCGCAGCTTGCTCACAACTTCGTCTGCACTCGATGCCATAATCGTGGGATTGCTAAGCGTCTGCTTGGCATGGTCTTCGAGTGAACGGAAATTTCCCTCCCAGTTCAGACGAAAATTCAGGCTTGCATTGAAAACTGTCGGCGTGTTGAGCGCGAACAACGGCCCCCCAGGCGTCAAGTCCTGGGCGTTGGCACCGTTCGTTCGTATATCGTGGCACGATGAGCAGCTGTGTGTGTCATCGTGAGATAGGCGCGGGTCGTTGAATAATCGTTCCCCGAGGACCAGACGCCGTGGGTCTTGGGGCGACATGGCGGGGATTGGAGTGATGGGTTCCAGGCCGGCGCGGGCCTGCGGGGTTGGCGATTGAGCAGTTGCTGCCGAACCGGCGTTGAGGCAGATAAGCGCCAGCAGAAAGCAGGCTATCATGCAACCCGACCCGGCAGCGGTTGCCGCGGGCGGCATTAATGTGGGAGCTGGGTGGCATGGGCGCGACATCGTTAAGCGACCTGGATGTTCGTAAGAGTGGTGATCGCCAAGTGTGCGTCCTCGTTGTGGAGGACGATCCTGCCTTGCAGCGCATGATTTTAAACTATTTTGGTGAGAATAACATCCGTACCCTGCTGGCACGCGGTCGCCAAGACATGGTGGGTCAACTCGGTAGCACCGAGGTCAACCTGGTGATCCTCGATCTTCGGCTCGGTCAGGAGGACGGTCTCGATTTGCTGCGGGAGATCCGGTCGAGTTCCGACGTGCCGGTCATCATCATTACTGGTCACCGTCGTGACGATATCGATCGTGTCGTCGGACTTGAACTCGGTGCCGATGATTATCTGACCAAGCCGTTCAATTTGCGCGAATTGCTCGCGCGTGTCCGTGCGGTATTACGACGGTTCGATATCGGACATGCCGCGCCGGCTCGCGATCCGGAGCGGGGCCGCTTTCGATTTTGCGGCTGGCAGCTCGACCGCCAGACTCGGCAGCTCACCGACCCGGCCGGCGCTCCGGTAACATTGACCAAAGGCGAGTACGCCCTGTTGATCGCCTTTCTCGATGCGCCGCAGCGCCCGCTCAGCCGGGAGCACCTGCTGCAGGCCACGCGCGTGCATGAGGATGTTTTCGATCGCAGCATCGACGTGCAGATTCTGCGCCTGCGGCGCAAGCTCGAACGCGACCCGAGTACGCCGCGCGTCATCCAGACCGAGCGCGGTATAGGATATGTGTTCGCCGTTCCGGTCGAACGGGTTTGAACGTCCATCAGGTCGCGCCGGGCAGCCCATTCTGCTCGCCACTTTCACGATCGATGTCGGCGTGGACGCGCTCGCCGAAGCAGGAATTTACGAGCTCCAGAGCAGGCCGCTGGTCAGCACTGAGATGGCTGCGGCGTTGGCGCGCCGCCTGCGCCGCGGCGCTTAAAGCGTCATTGTTTGAACCGAAGCGGTGCTCGCGCGCGAACCTCTCTCCATACCAGACGAGGACACATCTTCGCGATCGAAACCATTCTCAATATCACGGCTACGACATCTGCAGAGATTTTTGCTGCATTTTTTGCCTTGTTGGCGCTGGCGTGTCCCTGCACTCCGTTGGCACGTTACGTCCGTAACACAATTACCGATTGCGGAAACACTTCCGTAGCAGAGCGCGGTCAATTTCCTGCCCGGCATACAAGCCAGACCCTGTTCACAGCCAATGCGCATCAGCGCCGCGGCTAAACTTTAGAAAAGGACTATGACAATGGCGATCAAGGCCCAGTTTTCTCCAAGCGACCGGTTGCTTTCAGTGGCCGGCGACAACAGCGACAACAGCATCGTCACCAGCCGCGACGCGGCCGGACAAATTTTTGTGAACGACGGTGCCGTATCCATCGACGGCCAACCGACGGTCGTCAACACGAACGAAATCGTTATATCCGGCGGGAACGGCGATGACACGATCTCGCTCGACGAAACCAACGGGCCGCTGCCCGGTGCACAGCTGTTCGGCGGCAACGGCAACGACGCGCTGACCGGCGGCTCGGGCGCAGATCAGCTGTTCGGCGGCAACGGCAACGACAGCCTAAACGGCGGCGCCGGCGACGACATCCTCGACGGCGGCAACGGCGACGACACGGTCATTGGTGGTAAAGGCGCCGACACGGCGTTCCTCGGCAACGGCAACGACACGTTCATCTGGAATCCGGGCGATGGCAGCGACGTGGTTGAGGGCCAGTCCGGCAATGATACGCTCGTGTTCAATGGCGCCAATATCAACGAGAACATCACCATCTCGGCCAATGGCTCGCGAGTTCTGCTGACCCGCGACGTCGGCAAAGTCACCATGGACGTGAACGGCACGGAGACGCTCGACGTCAATGCGGCTGGCGGCGCGGACAACATCACCGTCAACGATCTGACCGGAACCGACGTGAAACAGGTCGCCATCGACCTGGGCGCGGGGCCGGGTGGCGTCGGCGGCGATGGTCAGCAGGACACGGTTTCCATCATCCAAGCCAACCACGGCGCGATTACGGTCACCGACAACAACGGCGTGGTCACGGTCTCAGGTTTGGCCAGCACCGTGACGATCTCCAACTTCGAGGTAGGCACCGATCATCCCGATCAACTCCGCATTAATAACCAAATCGTCGCAGTCACCAATGGCCAAACCGTCACAGTCGCCGCGGCGAGCAGCAACAATACCGGCGGCACCTCGACGGCAAGCGATGGCTCGGACGCCGCAGGTCTCGCTCTGCTGGGCCAGCACATGGCATCGAGCTTCGTCGCGTCGGGCGATGGTCACGGTGCAACGCCGATTGCCAGTCAACCGGAAACCCAGCAGCCGTTGCTGACACAGCCGCACGCTTGAGGCGACATCGAGCCCCGGAGAATGCAAGTGAGCACTGAAATAAACAGCGCGACACCAGCCGATCCGGGGCTCGAGTCTCTCGTGACACTGCTGCATTTGCAGGGTGTTGCGGCTGACCGCGAACAGATCAGGCATCGGTTGGGAACAACCAAGATTGGCGCACCGGAGATGCTTCGGTGCGCCAAGGATCTCGGACTCAAGGCGCGCGCTTGCCGGACGGACTGGTCGCGGCTTGCCAACACGCCCTTGCCCGCAATCGCGGCCTTGCGCGACGGCGGCTTTCTCGTGGTCGCCAAGGCTGGCGAAGACAAGGTTTTGGTTCAGTCGCCACTGGCGAGCCGACCCGCCTTGATGACGCGCGGGGAGCTTCTCGCGGTCTGGGACGGCGGACTGATTCTGATGACCCGCCGGGCCGGATTGTCGGAGATCACGCGGCGCTTCGACATCACCTGGTTCATGGGAGCGGTCCACAAATACCGGCATCTCCTGGGCGAGGTGTTGGTTGCATCGTTCTTCCTGCAACTATTCGCACTGATGTCGCCCCTGTTCTTCCAGGTGGTCATCGACAAGGTGTTGGTCCACCGTGGCCTGAGCACGCTCGATGTGCTGGTCATTGGTCTGCTGGCAATTTCGATTTTCGAGACCGTCCTCGGTATCCTGCGGACCTATCTGTTCGCGCATACGACCAACCGCATCGACGTTGAGCTCGGCGCGCGTCTGTTTCACCACCTGCTGGCTCTGCCGATGGCCTACTTCCAGGCACGACGTGTCGGGGATTCCGTGGCGCGCGTGCGTGAATTGGAAAATATCCGCAATTTCCTCACCAGTTCAGCACTCACTCTCGTCATCGACCTGTTTTTCACCTTTGTGTTCGTCGCAGTGATGTTCTTGTATTCGCCGCTGCTGACCCTGTTCGTGCTCGGCTCCTTTCCGTTCTACATCGCAATCTCGATGGGCGTGACACCGCTGTTTCGGCAGCGGCTCGCTGAGAAATTCCAGCGCGGCGCCGAGAACCAGGCCTTCCTGGTTGAGAGCGTCACGGGAATCGAAACGCTCAAGGCCATGGCGGTCGAGCCCCAGATGCAGCGCCGATGGGAAGAACAGCTCGCTGGTTACGTGGCCGCAAGTTTCCGGGTCCTGAGCCTCGGTAACACCGCGAGCCAGGTGGTGCAGCTCGTGAGCAAGATCGTCACAGCCGGGATCCTTTATTTCGGCGCCAAGCTGGTCATCGAAGGTGGCCTGTCGGTCGGCGAACTCGTTGCCTTCAACATCCTGGCTGGCCGTGTAAACACACCGGTGTTGCGTCTCGCGCAGATTTGGCAGGACTTTCACCAAGCGCGCCTGTCGGTCTCGCGATTGGGCGACATCCTCAACACGACTGCCGAGCCAACCTACCTAACGACTCGTGCGCGGCTGCCCGCAATCCGCGGCAACATCACGTTCGACCATGTCACGTTTCGCTATCGTATCGACGGACAGGAAATCCTGCGCAATGTCACCTTCGATGTGCCGGCCGGGCAGATGGTCGGCATCGTCGGGCCGTCCGGGTCGGGCAAGAGCACGTTCGCGAAGCTCGTTCAGCGCCTCTACGTGCCAGAAAGCGGGCGGGTCCTGATCGACGGCATGGATCTTGCCATGGCTGACCCGGCATGGTTGCGCCGCCAGATCGGCGTCGTCCTGCAAGAGAACGTGCTGTTCAACCGTTCGGTGCGCGAGAATATCGCACTCGCCGATCCGGCCATGCCGATGGAGCGCGTCATTGCGGCGGCAAATCTTGCCGGAGCTCACGAATTCATTCTCGAGCTGAGCGAAGGCTACGACACGATTGTCGGCGAGCGCGGCTCAACCCTCTCGGGTGGCCAGCGCCAGCGCATTGCCATTGCTCGCGCGCTTGTCACGGACCCGCGCATTCTGATTTTTGATGAAGCGACGAGCGCCCTCGACTATGAAAGCGAACGTATCATTCAGCACAACATGAAAGAGATCGCCAAGGGGCGGACTGTGCTGATCATCGCGCACCGGCTCTCGACCGTACGGGCGACTGATCGCATCGTCACGCTCGATCGCGGCCGTCTGGTCGAAGACGGCACGCATGACGCGCTGATCAAGACTGGCGGCCGCTATGCATCGTTGCATCGGTTGCAGGCAGGAATTCATGAAGTCCGTTAAAGCCGCCACGATCGCCAGGTCAGCCGCCACGATAGCCGGGTCGATACAACGCGCTATCCCGCTGCGACGTGCCCACGGACGGCGTGGCGAAGAACTTGCGTTCTTGCCGGCCGCACTTGAAATTGTGGAAACCCCGCCGTCGCCGATTGGCCGTTCGATCGGGGCGACCATTATGCTCTTGTTCTGCGTGGCGCTGGTCTGGGCCTGGGTGGGCACAATCGACATCGTTGCGTCAGCGACGGGAAAAATCGTGCCAAGCGGTCGCACCAAGGTCATCCAGCCGTTTGAGACCGGGGTGGTGCGATCCATTCGGGTGCAAGACGGGCAGGCGGTGAGGGCCGGCGATGTGTTGATCGAGCTCGATCCGACCGTAAACGCGGCCGAACGCGATCACTTACACAACGACCTTCTTGCCGAGCAATTAAATGTCGCGCGGCTACGTGCGGCCCTTGCTGGCGGAGATGACCCTGTGGCTGGCTTCACGCCGCCCGCCGACGCAGACCCAGCACTGATCAGCGCGCAGCGTCAACTTTTGCTCAACCAGGTGGCCGAGCACCGCGCCAAGATCGCGGCCCTTGCCCGTCAGCAGGCACAGAAAGAGGCCGAGCAAGGCACGATTGCGGCCACCATCCATAAGCTGGAGTCGACGATTCCGGTCATCCAGCAACGAGTCGACATTCGCAAGACGCTCATGGACAGAGAACTGGGCTCGAAGCTCACTTATTTCGAGATCCTCCAGGCGCTGGTCGAACAACAAGAAGACCTTGGCGTTCAGAAAAGCCATTTGCAGGAGGCAGTAGCGGCCGCTGCCGCGATTGGTGAGACGCGCGGCCAAGCCGAAGCCGAATATCGCCACGCGCTCTCCGACGACCTCAGCAAGGCCGAGCAAAAGGCGAATGGACTCACCCAGGATCTGATCAAGGCAGAGCAGAAGACCAAGCTTCAGCTGCTGACCGCTCCCGTGGATGGTGTCGTGCAGCAATTGGCGATCCACACGGTCGGCGGCGTTGTCACGCCGGCACAGTCGCTGCTTGTGGTCGTGCCCAGCGATAGTCGCCTCGAAATCGAGGCCATGGTGTCAAACCGTGATATCGGCTTTATCCACGCTGGCCAAGAAGCCGAGATCAAGATCGACACCTTCAATTTCACTCGCTACGGCCTCCTGCACGGCCAGGTGCTCAGCGTTTCGCAGGATGCTGTCATCCGTGATCGCAAACAAGACCGTTTCGACAATCGCGGGCTGGGAACGCAGAACGACTCCAGCGAACCTCAAGGCCAGGAGCTGAACTACGCCGCGCGTATTTCGCTTGACCGCACGCAGATGCAGATCGACGAGCGAATAGTTAATCTGTCGCCCGGCATGGCGACGATGGTGGAAATTAAGACCGGATCACGAACAATCCTGAGCTATCTCTTGTCGCCGCTCCTGCGCTACCGGCAGGAGACGCTGCGAGAGCGATGAAACAACAGTTCAGACATTTTTGATCAATGGGACCGCTGCACACAATGCGGCTTCAGACAACGCAAATCCTCGGACAACTACGAGTGTCGGCGGCGTTTTTGCAAAACGTTAAGCCCGGCATCGTGCAGCGACACTGGGCTTAACGCCGTTCCTCCGACGACGCTAAACGTTCGGAGGCGCTGGCGATATTTATGGAAGAACAAGTTTTATTGGCACTTCCATAACCGCAGATACCAGGATCAAACAAATTGCTGCTGCGAGAACGATCGCGACAATTCTTTCGGTAACTTGTTGTCTTTCGGTAAGTTGTTGTTGGATGTTAATAGCGCCTGGCATGAGTTCCTCCAGCGCAACGATTGACTGCAAAAAATAACGCCGGTTAGGCGTCCCGGTTCCAACGAAGACAGGCCACTTTCAAACGAGGCCACGAGGGGGTCGGCGCGCGGGCTATGCCGGGCCATCTGTTCAACTAAATGTTAATTGACGAATATTAATATTCGTCATTAGTTATTCGACAGCTGAGTTGTCGGAGGTGCCAAATGTCTCATCAGCACATTTTCTTTAAGCTTTACAGTATCTTGGCTCCATTGGCGGCGGTGGTTTTGGCCGCCTGCAACCCGACGACCGCTCAACAGTCCACGCCTGCCCGGCCAGTTTTGGTCACCAGCGTCCATTACCAAGCGCAAGTCAGTGATCGCAGTTTCGTGGGGACTATCCGACCGCGGATCGAGAGCGATCTGGGTTTCCGGGTGGCCGGTAAGGTTTCGAAGCGCCTCGTCGAGGTCGGCGCCCTTGTTCAGGCCGGCCAGCCGCTGGCGATGCTGGACGAAGTCGACCTCAATCTGCAAGCGGAACAGGCCCAGGCGGAACTGAATGCTGCGACCGGCGTGCTTGCCCAGGCCGGCGCCGCCGAAACCCGCGCCAAAGAACTGCGGCAGAAGGGCTGGTCGACCGATGCGCAACTGGACCAGGCGAAGGCAGCGGCTGACGAAGCACGGGCTCGGCTCAACCGTGCCCAACGATCGGTTGAGCTTACGAAGAACAGTTTGTCCTACGCAACGCTCGCCGCCGACGCCCCGGGGGTTGTGACCGCAACCTTGATCGAGCCCGGACAGGTCGTTACGGCGGGCCAGACTGCCATTCGCGTCGCGCGGCTTGCCGAAAAAGAGGTTGTGGTCGCGATCCCGGAGACGCTGCTGACGCGTGCCAAGTCGGGCGAGGCGCAGGCCTCGATCTGGTCCGAACCGGGCAAGCATTACGTCGCCCGGCTGCGCGAACTTGCGCCCTC
This sequence comes from Pseudolabrys sp., assembly GCA_036391175.1. GTDB lineage: Bacteria > Pseudomonadota > Alphaproteobacteria > Rhizobiales > Xanthobacteraceae > Pseudolabrys. The sequence continues at coordinate 209 of DASWAK010000027.1, read as the reverse complement.
GGCCGATCCGACGACGCGGACCTATCTCGCCAAGTTCTCGGTACCGGACGCCGGCAATGACGTGCAACTCGGCATGACGGCTACATTGATCTTGTCCGATCCCGCCAGCGAACGCGTCGCACGACTTCCTCTCTCGGCGCTCTTCGACCAGGGTGACGGACCCTCGCTCTACGTCGCGGACAGCAAGACCGGCGCGGTCACTCTCGAAC
>DASWAK010000026.1:0-11482 GCA_036391175.1 Pseudolabrys sp. | reverse complement strand
CAATGCGAAGGCCGACGCTATTTGTTTCGTCGCCAAGTCATGGGATTACCACGTCAAGGTCGCTCTGGAGACGACGGACGAGGAAAACCTTGCTTCGATCCGCGATAGCGTGCGCGCGGCTAAGGCCAAGGGCAGGGAAGTGCTGCTCGACTGCGAACATTTTTTCGACGGCTACAAAGCTAACCCGAAATATGCACTGGCCTGCGCCAAGACTGCCTACGAGGAAGGTGCGCGCTGGGTAGTTCTTTGTGACACCAATGGCGGCACGCTGCCCGACGAAGTCGAAACGATCGTCGGCGAGGTCGTAAAGACAATCCCTGGCGATCATATCGGCATCCACGCGCATAATGACACCGAACAGGCGGTCGCCAATTCGCTTGCGGCGGTGCGTGCCGGTGCGCGGCAAATTCAGGGCACGCTCAACGGGCTGGGCGAGCGCTGCGGCAACGCCAATCTCGTCTCCATCATCCCGACGCTCAAGCTCAAGCAGGAATTCGCCAGGCAATTTGAGATCGGTGTCAGCGATGCGGCACTCAAGAAACTTGCGCATGTTTCGCATGCGCTCGACGAGAGGCTTAACCGCGCGCCCAACCGGCACGCGCCCTATGTAGGTGAGAGCGCTTTCGCAACCAAGGCCGGCATCCACGCGTCCGCCATCATGAAGGACCCGGCGACCTACGAGCACGTCTCGCCCCAGACTATTGGCAACAGGCGTAAGGTGCTTGTCTCGGAGCAGGCCGGCAAATCCAATGTCTTGGCTGAGCTGGAACGCGTCGGCATCAAAGTCGACAAGGACGATCCACGGATCGGTCGCCTGTTGGAGATCGTGAAGGAACGCGAGGCGATTGGCTATGCTTACGAGGCAGCGGATGCTTCGTTCGAGCTGCTGGCGCGGCGTACGCTCGGCAAGGTGCCGAACTATTTCGATGTCACGCAGTTCGACGTCAATGTCGAGCAGCGCAACAACGCGAAAGGCGAACGCGTCACCGTCACCATGGCGGTGGTCAAGGTAAAAGTTGACGACGACAACATGATCTCGGCGGCGGAAGGCAATGGCCCGGTCAACGCGCTCGACCTCGCGCTGCGCAAGGATCTCGGCAAATATCAGAAATATATCGCCGGTCTTAAACTCATCGACTACCGCGTGCGTATTCTCAATGCCGGCACTGAGGCGGTGACCCGCGTGCTCATTGAGAGCGAGGACGAGGTGGGCGAACGCTGGACTACGGTCGGCGTGTCGCCCAATATCATCGATGCCTCATTCCAGGCCTTGATGGATTCCATCGTCTTCAAACTTGTGAAATCCGGGGCGCCGGCGTGATCGATCACGTCTCTGTCGCGGTAAGCGACATCGATGCGGCAACGCATTTTTATGAGGTGCTACTCACCACGATCGGAGTTGTCAAACTGGAGAGGCGGCCGACGACTGTCGGCTTCGGCAAGCAATATCCCGAGTTCTGGATCAATCTTCGCCCCGGGACGATTCCGACTCCAAGCGGCGCGCATGTCTGCTTTCGCGCTCGGACAGCCGATATGGTCGACGCCTTCCACGAGGCCGCTCTTGTGGCCGGCGGATCCAGCGACGGCGCGCCCGGCCTCAGGCCTCAGCATGGCGAGGGTTATTACGCCGCCTTCATCCGTGATCCCGACGGCAATCGGATCGAAGCGGTAACCTTTGTGCACACGAAATAATTATACTCGCGCCGCTCGGCCCCGCGAAAGCCGGGACACAGCCTACATCTGGTCGGCAGCGGCGGGTGTCATCTTTTTTGCTTCTTCCGGCACTGCCGCAGCCGCCTTTTGCAACATCGGCAAGATGTCGACGACCTTGTCGGCGACCAGCAAATCGAAATTTAGATCGCCGCGGATGAATTCAAGATTTTTCATATGGTCGATGAGCGCGCAGAGCGGGTCCCAAAAGCCTTTGATATTGGCAAGGAGGATTGGTTTGCGGTGCCGGCCGAGTTGAACCCAAGTGATCTGCTCGACAACTTCTTCGAGCGTCCCGATGCCGCCCGGCATCGCGACGAAGGCATCTGCCATCTCGAACATCTTGCGCTTTCGTTCGTGCATGTCGTGCGTAACAATCAAGTTGTCGACGCCGCGCATCGCATGTTCGCGCTCGATTAGGAATTCGGGGATGATGCCGGTTACTTGTCCGCCATGTTCAAGTACTGACTTGGCGATCGTGCCCATCATGCCGACCGAGCCACCGCCGAAGACCAAGCCGATGCCGCTTTTGGCAAGGGTGGCGCCGAAGGCGCGGGCGCTCTCGAGAAAGGCCGGATCGGTACCCGGCCCAGAGCCACAATAAACGCAGATTTTTCGGATTTTGCCTGGGTTTTCGCTTTTGTTCATAACCCTGCATGTGCATTGCGCTTGCGGCATCGTCAAGGCAGCAGCTGAAAATCCATCTGTGCCATACGGGGGCGGGGTGATTACAGGCGAGAATTCTCCTATATGAAGACCCTGAATGAGCGACCATCACCATCATCGGGCATCGGATAGCGAATCACGCGTCTCCGCCAATCGCGGGGCGCTGTTAACGACGATCATCCATCTGTGGCCCTATATCTGGCCGTCCGACCGCCGCGATTTGAAACTGCGGGTGATCGGATCCCTGGTGCTGCTGCTCGCCGCGAAGCTCGCAACCATCGCGGTTCCTTTCACATTCAAATGGGCTACAGACGCCCTTGCCGGCCACGGCACTGCGCCGATTGCAGCGTCTGATTGGCTTTTGTGGACGCTAGCCGCGCCGATCGCGATGACGATCGCGTATGGCGGCATGCGCATACTGATGGCGGCACTCACGCAGCTGCGTGACGGTCTTTTCGCCAAAGTGGCTATGCACGCAGTGCGCCGGCTTGCCTACCGCACCTTCGTGCACATGCACGAATTGTCGCTGCGCTTTCATCTCGAGCGCAAGACCGGCGGCCTGACGCGTGTGCTCGAGCGCGGCCGCAATGGGATCGAAACCATCGTACGCATGGTGATCCTGCAACTGTCCCCGACGATTATCGAGCTCGCGTTTATCGTCGTGGTGCTGATGTGGCAATTCGATTGGCGCTATGTAGCGGTCATCATGGCCACTGTCGCGGTTTACATGACTTACACCTATCACGCCACTGAGTGGCGTATCGGTATTCGCCGTAAGATGAACGACAGCGATACAGATGCCAACGTGAAGGCCATCGACTCGTTGCTCAACTACGAAACGGTGAAATATTTTTCAGCCGAGGAACGCGAAGCTGCGCGCTATGACCGTGCTATGGCGCGCTACGAGGACGCTAGCGTGCGGGCCTATACTTCACTCGCAGTACTCAACGCCGGGCAGGCGGTAATTTTTACCTTCGGACTTGCCGCCGTCATGGCGATGTGTGCATTCGAAATCCAGGCCGGCAGCAAAACGGTCGGAGATTTCGTGCTAATCAACGCCATGATGATCCAGCTTTACCAGCCGCTCAATTTCATGGGCATGGTCTATCGCGAGATCAAGCAGGCAGTTACTGACATCGAGATCATGTTCACCATCCTCGCGCGCGAACCGGAAATTAAGGACGTGACGGGCGCGCAGTCACTGAAAGTGGGTACAGGTACTATCCGCTTCGAGAATGTGGGCTTCGCCTACGAGCCTGCCCGGCGCATCCTCAAGGGCATCAGCTTCGACGTGCCGGCAGGCAAGACCGTCGCAGTGGTTGGTCCGTCCGGCGCAGGAAAGTCGACAATTTCGCGGCTGTTGTTCCGTTTCTACGATCTTTCCAGCGGCCGCATTCTGATCGATGGCCAGGACATTGCTACCGTCACGCAGAAATCCCTACGCCAGGCGATCGGCATGGTGCCGCAGGATACTGTGCTGTTCAACGATACAATCCGCTACAACATCCGCTATGGCCGCTGGGAAGCGACCGATGCTGAAGTCGAGGAGGCAGCGCGGCTGGCTCAGATCGATTCCCTCATCCGCATCGCCCCCAAGGGCTACGAGACCGAGGTTGGCGAGAGGGGACTTAAGTTGTCGGGCGGCGAAAAGCAGCGCGTTGCGATCGCGCGTACGATCCTCAAAGGGCCGCCGATCCTGGTGCTTGACGAGGCAACGTCCGCGCTCGACAGCCATACTGAAAAAGAAATTCAGGATGCGCTCGAGCGCGTCTCACGCAATCGCACCACGTTGGTGATTGCGCATCGGCTGTCTACCATCGTGGGTGCCGACGAGATCATTGTGCTGGACCAAGGCGAAATCGTCGAGCGCGGCACGCACTATGCACTGCTCGCCAAGAATGGCCTGTATGCCAGTATGTGGAACCGTCAGCGCGAGGCCGAGGAAGCGCGCGAGAAACTTGCGCGCGCGGGCGAGGATCAGGGTGCGCCTAACCGCAATCCTCCGCCTGTGGAAGATGCGATTAGCGCGGCCGAAGCGGTACCGCTCGAAGTGCCCGCCGACGCAGCGGAGTAAGATAACCGTATGTCGATCTACGATTCGATTCGGTCCCAAATCGTTCCAATTACGCCGGAGGGCTATCCGTTTATCTGCGCCTTTGCGTTCGTCAGCCTGATTCTATTCTGGTTCTGGAGCCCGCTTGGATGGCTTGGTACGCTGGCCACGATCTGGTGCGCCTATTTCTTTCGCGATCCGCCGCGCGTGACGCCTGTACGCGATGGCCTGGTGGTAGCGCCGGCCGATGGTCGTGTGAGCCAGGTCACGGGCGCTACCCCGCCGCCTGAGCTCGGCCTCGGCAGCAAGGCGCTGCCACGCATCTCGATTTTTATGAGCGTGTTCGACTGCCACGTGAATCGCAGCCCGCTCGCTGGCAAGATCGAGAAAATCGTCTATCAGCCCGGCAAGTTCTTCAACGCCGACCTCGACAAGGCGAGCGCCGACAATGAGCGCAATTCGCTCGTGATCGCGACCACCGGCGCGCGCATCGCTGTGGTGCAAATCGCCGGGCTCGTCGCCCGGCGCATCGTCTGCTTCGTACGCACGGGCCAATCGATCGGCGCCGGAGAACGCTTTGGTATGATCCGTTTCGGTTCACGTCTTGATGTCTACCTACCTGAGGGCACCCCGCCGCTTGTGGCGGTGGGCCAGACCTCAATTGCCGGGGAAACGGTGCTTGCCGATCTGGGCGTCGGCGAAGCGGAACGGGCATTTCGCAGCGGGTAATTCGTTAACGAGACCGGGCCAAACCGATTTGTGGACCGTGGCGCTTGGGGCGTTACGGGCCTATATTATATTTATGGTTTTTCCGCCGTTCGATCCCGCGCCACCGCCGTTCCGCCGCCGCTTCAAGGCGATTCCGGTTCGTACTCTGCTGCCAAACCTGATCACACTGCTCGCGCTTTGTGCAGGTCTGACTGCAATCCGCGTGGCGGTGGAAGACAAGCTTGAATTGGCGTTGGCCGCGATCGTGTTCGCCGCATTGCTCGATGGAATCGACGGGCGTATTGCGCGAATGCTCAAGGGCACCTCACGCTTTGGTGCTGAACTCGACAGCCTCGCCGATTTCGTCAATTTCGGTGTAGCGCCGGCATTGATCCTTTATTTCTGGGGCTTGCACGAACTCAAATCGGCCGGCTGGATTGCCGCATTGGTTTTTGCAATTTGCGCCGGCTTACGGCTCGCGCGCTTCAATGTGATGATCGACGATCCTAATAAGCCGGTGTGGGCAGGAAATTTCTTTACCGGCATTCCGGCCCCGGCTGGAGCCATCACTGTGTTGTTGCCGATCTACGTGAGTTTTCTGGGAGTGCCAGTCAGCCTCATTACGGTATGGCTCACCTTTTTCTACACGTTGTTGATCGCGCTTTTAATGGTCTCTCGCCTACCGGTATTTTCAGGAAAACGCGTGGGCAAACGCGTGCCGCCGGAGATGGTATTGCCAGTTTTCGTTATGGTCGTTTTGTTCTTTGCGATGTTGGTCAGCTACCCTTGGCAAGTGCTCACTGTCGGTACGCTCGCTTACCTCGCGTGCTTGCCGCTCGGTTGGCTGTCCTATCGCGAATACCAGCGTAAAGATGCCAGGGCTGCTGCAGCATCGAGTACGGCGCCTGTAAGCAATGTTTCATTCTCGTCTGGCCAACCCGCCCAGGAGTCAGATCGCGATCGGCCCGCACGCCTGAACTGAGGTCAGTTCTTCCCGAGTGGGTGGCCGGGCATCAGTTCATAGGGATGCTTCCAGCCTGGCAGCGCCCTCATGCGTTCGAGCCAGGCTCCGATCGCCGGATGATCTTTAGCAATGTCGAATCCGAATTCCTCGGCTGGGTAATAAAGATAGCCGGTCATGGAAATATCGGCGATGGTCGGCTTGTCGCTTACGAGGAACTGCCGCCCTGTCAATCGCTTGTTGACGATAGCAAGGTTGCCGTCGATGCGCCCCTTAAGAAACGCCAATACTGCTGGGTCGCCTGGGGGCTTTGCGAAATTCTTCAGGAACCGCAACGGACCGAGGAAGCCGTTGACCTTCTGATTGTCGAAAATGATCCAGCGCAGCGCTTCCAACTCCTCGTCGTCGTTTTCCGGTTTGAACTTTCCGCTACGTTTGGCGAGGTAGGTGAGTATCACGCCGGATTGCGTGAGTTTCTTCTTGCCATGCACGAGCACGGGCGCCTCGCCCATTTCATTGACGTCGGCGCGAAACTGCGGTGTGCGTTGGACCATTGCCCCAAAGAAATCGACCCAGATCGGCTCCCAGTCGGCGCCAATCAGGTTGAGCATCAATGCAGCACGATAGGCGTTGCCGGATTGGGCGAAGCAATAAAGCTGATATTCCGACATGAGGGCTCCAAGCTTGACTGTGGTCTAGCGGGACAGCGTAATCGGCGTGCCGGCGCTGGATTGACCTTCGAAGCGGGTGCCGACGACCTTAAGCTGTGCGAGCGGCTGGCTTTCTTGGCCGGTAATCGTAAGAACGCCACTTTCTATCGCCCAACGCCGGCTCATGTAGAAATTACCTGGACAACCTCCATCCGGGGCGACCGAGCCGGCACGTGCCCCGATTGCGCCACCGAATTCCAGACCGCAGGAGGGCGAGTTCGGGGAGCTCAAAATCCAGCGGCCGGTCACAGAATTATCCACCGGTGTTTGCGCGGATGAGTCTAGGGAGAGCTGCTCGCCGGCGCAGCCCGTCAGCGTCAGGACGACAAGGACGCCGATTGCGGCCCTGACGACAACCATCCCCCAGCCTTATTTCATGATCGGAATTACAAACTCGGCGCCTTCCTTGGTGCCGGTTGGCCAGCGCGAGGTGATCGTCTTGGTCTTCGTATAAAAACGGATCGAATCCGGCCCGTGCTGATTGAGGTCGCCAAAGCCAGAGCGCTTCCAGCCACCGAAGGTGTGATAGGCGAGCGGGACCGGAATTGCGAAGTTCACGCCCACCATGCCAACCTGCACGCGGTTGACGAAATCGCGAGCGGTGTCACCGTCGCGCGTGAAGATGGCAACGCCGTTTCCATAATCATGTTCGGAAGGAAGCCGAACCGCCTCTTCGTAGTCTTTCGCGCGCACCACCGAAAGAACAGGGCCGAAAATTTCTTCCTTGTAAATACGCATATTCGGCTTCACATCATCGAACAGGCAGCCACCCATGAAATTTCCGTTCTCGTAGCCTTGCAGTTTGAAACCGCGGCCGTCGACGACGAGCTTGGCGCCTTCCTTGACGCCAATGTCGATATAATCCCTCACTTTGTTGAGATGCGCCTTTGTCACCAGCGGCCCATAGTCGGCTTGCGGGTCGTTTGACGGTCCAATCTTTAGGCTTTCGACGCGCGGGATGAGCTTCTCAACGAGAATGTCAGCGGTCTTTTTGCCGACTGGCACTGCCACTGATACCGCCATGCAACGTTCGCCCGCAGAGCCATATCCGGCGCCGATCAGAGCATCCACCGCCTGGTCCATGTCGGCGTCGGGCATCACGATCATATGGTTCTTAGCCCCGCCGAAGCATTGAACGCGTTTCCCGTTGGCGCAGCCGGTCGAATAGATGTACTCCGCGATTGCCGATGAGCCAACGAATCCAATCGCCATTACGCGCGGATCGGTGAGCAGCGTATCGACTGCTTCTTTATCGCCGTTGACGACATTGAGTATGCCAGCAGGCAGTCCGGCGTCGATCATCAATTCGGCAAGACGCATCGGAACGGACGGATCTCGTTCGGACGGCTTAAGAATAAAGGCGTTGCCGCAGGCAATTGCCGGTGCGAATTTCCACATTGGAATCATTGCCGGAAAATTAAATGGAGTAATGCCCGCGACGACACCTAGTGGCTGCCGGACAGAATACAAATCAATTCCTGGTCCGGCGCCTTCAGTGAATTCGCCTTTCAGCAAATGCGGAATCCCGCAGGCAAATTCCACCACTTCGATACCGCGTTGGATGTCGCCGCGTGCGTCTGGAATCGTTTTTCCGTGTTCGGAGGAGAGAAGTTTGGCGAGCGAGTCGAATTCCTTCTGGACCAGCTCGAGAAATTTGAACATGACCCGGGCGCGACGTTGCGGATTGGTCGCCGCCCAGCCCGGTTGAGCCGCCTGCGCATTGGCGATTGCGTGCTCGACTTCGGAGTGCTTGGCGAGCGCGACCTTGGCCTGGACCTCTCCGGTATTGGGATCAAAAACATCGCCAAAGCGCCCGGAGCTTCCCTTCACCGCCTTGCCGCCTACGAAATGGCCGATCTCACGCATGGGTCGCACTCCTCCGATTTATTTTAAGGCCCGAGGCGAGGTGGCGGCAAAGGCCAACACCGATCCGCTCTTCCTTGATGACCCTTATATGTCGTCAAACCGCCGCGTAACAATTATTTTGATTCGCGAAGAGCCTCCCCCGCCGGCCGGTCCAAGCCCTTAAGTTGCACGGAAGTGGCTTCTTGGAACTGATCCCAGCTAGTTCGGTTTGGGTGGTCCCGGTATTCTCTGTGCTCCTACGGTGATATAAGGCCCGACTTCAAACCTTCGGCGATCCGCGGCATTATTTAATGAGTGACGGCGCGAACCAAACCACGGCGTCCGCGGGTGTAGGACATGACGCGGCTCCCGGGCTTTTGCCCTTGGCACTTGGCAGTGTCGGCGTCGTCTATGGGGACATTGGCACAAGTCCTCTCTACGCCTTTCGTGAGGCGGCGATCGCGGCAAGCAATAATCAAGTCGTTAGTCGCGGCGTCGTGCTCGGTGTTCTTTCGCTCATCGTCTGGGCACTCATCGTAACGGTGACGCTCAAGTACGTTCTGATCCTACTCCGTGCTGACAATAACGGCGAGGGCGGCACCCTTTCGCTTACTGCGCTGGCGACGCGCGCACTTGGCCGGCGCACCGCTTTCGTCTTCATCGTCGGCGTAATCGGCGCCTCGATGTTTCTAGGCGACTCCGTGATCACCCCGGCAATCTCGGTGCTCTCGGCGGTGGAAGGGCTAAAGCTAGCAAGCCCGGCATTCAGCGATTTTGTTGTGCCGCTCACGGTTATCATTTTGATTGCCTTGTTCGCGGCACAGAGTCGCGGCACTGCCAAAGTGGCCGCGATGTTCGGACCGGTTATGGTAGTTTGGTTCTTATCGATTGCAATCGCCGGCGCCCTGCACATTCGCGACGATCCGACCGTACTCACTGCCATCAATCCGTTTTACGGTGTTGATTTCCTTATCCACCACGGCGCGATCGGATTGATAACCCTTGGTGCGGTATTCTTGGTGGTTACCGGCGGCGAGGCCCTTTATGCCGACCTCGGCCACTTCGGACGCAAGCCTATTCAGACTGCGTGGCTGGGCTTGGTACTGCCCGCGCTGCTGATCAACTATTTCGGCCAGGGCGCTAAGGTGCTGGCAGACCCAATGGCGATCGAGAACCCGTTTTATAGGCTGGTCCCAGAGACTTTTTTGCTGCCGATGATCGTGCTGGCGACGGCCGCAACAGTAATCGCAAGCCAAGCGGTTATCACGGGCGCTTATTCACTCGTACATCAGGCGATCCAACTCGGCCTATTGCCGCGGCTGGCTATCTTGCACACCTCGGCCTCGCATGTTGGCCAGATCTATATTCCGCGTGTGACCGTCTCGCTGATGATTGGGGTGCTGCTCCTGGTCGGTCTGTTCCGTACTTCAAGCGCGCTCGCCTCCGCCTATGGCATTGCGGTTGCGACGACCATGGTTGTGGACGGGATACTTGCATTTGTCGTGATCTGGAGAGGATGGCAGTGGCCACTTTGGAAGACGCTGCTTTTAATTGCACCGTTTGTGATTGTCGACGTGGTGTTCTTTTCGGCCAACTTTCTCAAATTGTTCGAGGGCGCCTGGGCGCCGTTGCTGTTTGGCGCCACCATGGTGCTCATGATTCTAACGTGGCGACGCGGGACTGGCATCCTGATCAGCAAGACGCGACGAACTGAAGTGCCGCTCGACACTCTGTTCCGCAGTTTGGAGAAGAAGCCTCCATATGCCGTGCCGGGGACAGCCGTGTTTCTTACCAGCGATCCGGAATTTGCGCCGACCGCACTGTTGCACAATCTCAAGCACAACAAGGTGCTGCACGAGAACAATGTGATACTCACGATCATCACTGCTGATACGCCTCGTGTGCCGGAAGAGGAGCGGGTGCGGATCACGCCGATGTCGAAGCATTTTTCGCGGGTATCGCTGAAATTCGGTTACATGGAGCAACCCAACGTGCCGAAAGCGCTGGCGATCGCACGCAAGCACGGTTGGCAATTTGATATCATGTCGACTTCGTTTTTTCTGTCGCGGCGTGCGCTCAGGCCATCGGCGAAATCGGGCATGCCATCTTGGCAGGATCATCTGTTCATTGCGCTTGCGCGTTCTGCGAGCGATGCCACCGACTTCTTCCAGATACCGACCGGACGTGTGGTGGAGGTGGGCACCCAAGTGACGGTCTGAAAAACAGGATGCTCTGGGCTGTTGTCATCTAACTTATTGATAAAACAATAAAAATCTTGGAGACGGCGTGCGCTTTTCGCATAGCTCGCTGAGCTGTTTTGCGGAAATGGTTGTGCCGACGCCAAGGTTCCGGCGTTATAAGCCGCGTCCCACAGATTTTTTGCATTGCAACAAATTCAGGCAACCCCATGTCTCACAGCATTGCCGCCGCCCGCAGCGGCTCGGTTGCGGCCAATGGCGGCAGCGAAGCGCCGGTCCCGGTTGGGTTCTGGGCGCTTACCCTCGGGAGCATCGGCGTCGTCTACGGCGATATCGGTACCAGCCCGCTCTACGCGCTACGCGAGTCGGTGCTTGCGGCGGTAGGACCCGGCAATGCGGTGAGCGAGCCGGTGGTCCTTGGCATTTTGTCCCTGATCATTTGGGCACTGCTCCTCGTAGTAACTGCCAAGTATGTGCTGATCCTGTTGCGCGCCGATAACAAAGGTGAAGGCGGCACACTCGCGTTGATGGCGCTTGCATCTCGTTCGCTGGTGCGACGCGGCGGCATCGTGATCCTGCTGGGCATTATCAGCGGCGCATTGTTTTACGGTGACGCTATCATCACGCCCGC
>DASWAK010000025.1:0-28646 GCA_036391175.1 Pseudolabrys sp. | reverse complement strand
TCTTCTGATAGTAAAGGCACACACGTCGCGTTCCGAATGGGCCGCGCCGCGTTCGCCGGCCACCGTCGCCCTTCTGCTGCGTCGAGATGTAGGCGGTGAAGGCTGGCTCACCGTAGGCACGTCAGCCCTTGGCGTACCCGGTGCTGGTGGTGAGCGTGGGGGCGTTCTGCCATGGGCAAATCTCCGAAGTGTGTCTGTTGGTCTTTGTTGTGGGGGGTGCCCTCCCTAGCGGAAGGCCGCGTAGTTCAGATTGCTCCATGTCAACGATCAGGTCTAATCGTATTGTTTGGCATCGATGATAAGTTTAGCTTATGATCTATGATCACCTTGCGTCAGCTACGTTATTTGGCCGCGCTCGCGCGTCACCGGCATTTCGGGCGGGCAGCGAAGGACTGCGCGATAAGCCAGCCGGCGCTGTCCATGCAGGTGCGCGAGCTCGAGCGCGAGATCGGCGCAGAGTTGGTGGAGCGCCGGCCGAACGACGTTGCGCTCACCGACACCGGCCTTGAAGTGGTCAATCGTGCCGAGCAAATTCTTGCTGCCATCCGCGACCTTTTTGATTTCGCGCGCCACCGCGACGTGCTGAGCGGATCGCTCAAACTCGGAATTATCCCGACGCTCGCTCCTTACCTGCTGCCGCGCGTATTGCCCCGATTGCAGGCGAAATATCCGCGATTGCGGCTTGAGCTACGCGAGACGCAAACCAAGATGCTGCTCGAGAAGCTTGTGCGTGGCGAGCTCGACTGCGTGATGCTGGCGTTGCCGGTAGAAGGCGTCGACGTTGAAACGCTGAAGCTGTTCGACGACCCATTTTTGTTGGCAGTGCCCGCCGACGAACGGCCGTCGCGCGGCCGCGTCCATGTCGCGGATGTCGATCAGCGCCGCCTCATCTTACTGGAGGAGGGCCACTGCCTGCGCGACCAGGCACTGGCGCTCTGCGGAACCACATGGCGCGACGCGTCCGCCAGTCTCGGCGCGACCTCACTGGCGACAGTGATGCAAATGGTGACGAATGGTTACGGCGTAACACTGCTCCCGGAAGTCGCGGCGGGCGTCGAAGGGCGCAATGGACGGGTGACTCTTTTACGATTCGCCGAGCCGCAACCCGTTCGAGCGATTGGCTTGGCGTGGCGGCGCACCTCGCCGCGCAGACGAGATTTCGCAGCATTGGGTGAGATCGTCATCCAGACGCTCGGTACTGCGAACCCTTGGCACGCGCCGTCGCGCAAGGCAAAATAAAAGGGCGGCCACAAGGGCCGCCCTTTCGCATTTGAATCGCCGTCTGAGTTACTCGGCGCCGCCGGCGGCCTGCTGGCGGTCGCCGCCTTCGGCCTTCTGCTTGGCTTCGAGGTCCTCGCCGGTGGCTTGATCGACCGCTTTCATGGACAGGCGCACCTTGCCGCGCTCGTCCATACCGAGCAGCTTCACCTTCACCTTGTCGCCTTCCTTGACCACATCGTTGACTTTGTTGACGCGGTGCGGGGCGAGTTGGCTGATGTGAACGAGGCCATCCTTGGCGCCGAAGAAGTTTACGAAGGCGCCGAAGTCCATCACCTTCACCACCGTGCCTTCGTAGATGTGGCCAACTTCCGGGTCGGAGGCAATCGATTTGATCCAGTTGATCGCCGCCTTGATTGACTCGCCGCTGGCGGAGGCAACCTTCACCGAGCCGTCGTCCTCGATGTTGATCTTGGCGCCGGTCTTCTCGACGATCTCGCGGATCACCTTACCGCCGGTGCCGATCACTTCGCGGATCTTGTCGGTCGGAATCTTGAACATCTCGATACGCGGGGCGTGCTCGCCCAGTTCGGCGCGCGCGGCGGTGAGCGCCTTGCTCATCTCGCTGAGGATGTGCATGCGGCCATCTTTCGCCTGCGCGAGCGCGACCTTCATGATCTCCTCGGTGATACCGGCAATCTTGATATCCATTTGCAGGGAGGTAACGCCCTGCTCGGTGCCGGCCACCTTGAAGTCCATGTCGCCGAGGTGGTCCTCGTCGCCGAGAATGTCGGAGAGCACAGCGTACCGCTTGTCCTCGAGAATGAGGCCCATGGCGATGCCGGCGGTCGGTCGCTTGAGCGGCACGCCCGCATCCATCAGCGCCAGCGAGGAGCCGCACACCGACGCCATCGACGAGGAGCCGTTCGACTCGGTGATCTCCGAGACGATGCGGATGGTGTAGGGGAACTCCGCCGGCGTCGGCAGCATCGGGTGGATGGCGCGCCAGGCAAGCTTGCCGTGGCCGATTTCGCGCCGTCCCGGTGCACCCATCCGGCCGGTCTCGCCGACCGAGAAGGGTGGGAAGTTATAGTGGAGAAGGAACGTCTCTTTGTAGGTCCCCTGTAGCGCGTCGATGAACTGCTCGTCCTCGGCGGTCCCGAGGGTTGCCACGACCAGGGCTTGTGTCTCGCCGCGGGTGAACAGCGCCGAGCCGTGGGTGCGCGGCAGCACGCCGACCTCCGCGACGATTGGGCGCACGGTTTTGAGGTCGCGGCCGTCGATACGCTTGTTGGTGTCGAGAATGTTCCAGCGCACGATCTTGGCTTCAAGTTCCTTGAACACGCCGGCAACCGCAAGCTTGTCGTATGGCGGTTCGGCGCCTTCCGGGAAGAAATGCGCCATCACCTTTTCCTTCACGGCGGCGACGGCATCCTGGCGATCCTGCTTGCGTACGATCGAATAGGCGGCGCGCAGATCATTCTCGGCGATCCCGAGAATCTCCCGCTCCAGCGCCTCGTGGTCGGGGACGGCAAGCTCGCGCGGCTCCTTTGCCGCCTTTTCAGCGAGCTTGATGATGGCCTCGATTACCGGCTGGAAGTGCCGGTGGCCAAACATCACGGCACCGAGCATGATCTCTTCGGATAGCTCTTTGGCTTCCGATTCCACCATCATCACGGCGTCGTTAGTGCCTGCGACCACAAGGTCGAGCTGGCTTTCCGGCATCTCGTCGAGCGCTGGATTGAGCACATACTCGTTGTTGATGAAGCCGACGCGCGCGCCGCCGATCGGACCCATGAAGGGGGCGCCGGACAGCGTGAGCGCTGCGGAGGCCGCGACCATCGCGACGATGTCGGGATCATTCTCCATGTCGTGCGAAAGCACGGTGACCGTGACCTGGGTATCGCAACGCCAGCCCTCGGCGAATAGCGGACGGATCGGGCGGTCGATCAGGCGCGAGGTCAACGTGTCCTTTTCGGTCGGACCGCGCTCGCGCTTGAAATAGCCGCCCGGAATGCGGCCGGCCGCGTAATATTTTTCGGTGTAGTTGACGGTGAGGGGAAGGAAATCGATCCCCTCCTTCGGTTGCTTGGCCGCGACCACGGCGGCGAGCACGGTGGTTTCGCCGTAAGTGGCGAGCACGGCCCCATCGGCCTGGCGCGCCATCCTGCCGGTCTCGAGGGTTAGCTTGCGCCCACCCCAATCGAGCTCAACTCGATGCATATCAAACATTGTGTCTTTCTCTCATGGTTTTCAGGCTCGCCCCGAAAGCCATGAGCAAGACGGCGAGAGACTGCCACGTGTCGCCGCGAGTGCGGGATGCGAACAGCGTCTGGCGATCCTGCCATGGCGTTTCGAACCTTGCCTTGTCGCAAGAGGCGATCCTTATCGGCTCTTGCCAAATCGCCGGCCGCGCCTATCGCCGCCGGTTCAATCGAGCGAATGCGTCTAACGCATCCGCTGCACGAAACGCGTAGGACGCATGCGCGCCCTGCGCGGGAACAAATTATCGGCGGATGCCGAGCTTCTCGATCAAGTTCTTGTAGCTCGCTTCGTTGGTGCGACGCAGATAATCGAGCAGCTGGCGGCGCTGGCCCACCATCTTGAGCAGCCCGCGACGGGAATGGTTGTCCTTGACGTGGGACTTGAAATGCTCGGTAAGATTGTTGATGCGTTCGGACAGAATCGCCACTTGAACTTCCGGCGACCCGGTATCTCCGGGCTTCTTGGCATACGTCTTGATTACTTCGGCCTTGCGGCCGGCGGTCACCGACATCGGTCATCCTTTCTTACGCGCGGCTCTGCCCATCAGGCCGGCGAGGTTAAACACGCGCTTGGGGACGATTTCGCCACGATCCAGTTCGGCCAGGGCCAACAGTTGGCCCGATACCGTGACATAGATTGTGCCGCGGAAATTGGGTGCGTCCCGTCCGCGCAACAAAATGGCTTGGCCTCGCTGAAGCCTTGCCGCATCTGCCCGGCTGACGGCCAGCGCCGGGATGTCGTCCAGCGCGGTCTCGACCGGCATTAGAGCGTCGGCAAGGCTTGCCTCGCCGGCCGCGGCTCTATGGCATAGAGCCTCCAATTGTTCCAGCAAAATCATGGTTGCTTCGCCGAATGACCCAACTGCGGCTCGCCGCAGCGCGCTGATATGGCCAAAACAGCCCAAAACGCGACCGAGATCGCGTGCGAGCGAACGCACGTAGGTGCCCTTGCCGCATTCGGTCTCTAGCACTGCATGATCGGGGTCAGGAATATTGACGAGTTCCAGCCGGCCGATTTCGATCGGCCGCGCGGCAAGTTCCACCATCTCCCCGTCGCGCGCGAGATCGTAGGCGCGCTCGCCCTCGATCTTGATGGCCGAATAGCGCGGCGGCACCTGTTGAATGTAGCCGGTAAAGGACGGCAGCAGCGCCCGGATTGCATCGGCTGATGGCCTCTGATTGCTGCGCGCCACAACGCGGCCCTCTGCGTCATCGGTGTCCCGCTCTTCGCCCCAGCGCACCGTGAAGCGATACAGTTTGCGACCATCCATCACGAACGGGACGGTCTTCGTGGCTTCGCCAAGGGCAATCGGTAGTGCGCCGGAGGCGAGCGGGTCGAGCGTCCCGGCGTGCCCAACGCGTTTTGCACTGAACAGGCGCTTCACCACGCTGACCGCATGAGTCGATGTCATGCCGATCGGCTTGTCGAGCACGACCCATCCGTGAATATCGCGCTTGTCGCGCTTGAATTGCTTTCCGCGCCGTGGCTCGCCGCGCTCATCCTGAGCGGCGCCGGCCGTTGGGTTGACGGCCAGAGGTCGCTCGAGATTGTCTACGTCGTTGTCATTCACTCGCCGTCCTCATCGTGCTTCAAATCGCGCTTCACTTCCGGTGAACGCAGCAGCTTGTCGATGCGCTCCGCCTCCGCGAACCGTTCGTCGACACGGAAGCGGATATCGGGTGCGAATTTCAAATTGATGCGGTGGGCGATCTCGGCGCGCAGGAATTTCTTGTGACGCTCGAAAGCGGCAACCACCTCCTCGGCGTCGCGCCCACCCATGGGCATCACAAAAATTGTGGCCAGCCGAAGATCGGCGGTCATACGCACCTCCGGTACGGTGATGAGATGACCTTCGATCACCGGATCGTGCACGTCGCCGCGCGTGAGCATTTCTGCCATTGCATGACGGACGAGCTCGCCCACGCGCAGCTGGCGCTGCGAGCCGCCGGGGACGGAGTCGCGATGTTGTTGTTTATGCCGTGCCATTACATTTAAAGCTTTCAAATTCGTCATGGTCGGGCTTGTACTGGCCATCTACGTCTTGCTTCCCTCTCAGGGAAGGAAGGCGTGGATGCCCGGCACACGGCCGGGCATGACGGTGGAAAGGGCGGAGTTTTCTAACGCGAAGTCCTGAGGTTTGGACTCACAGACTGCGTTGAATCTGCTCCACTCGGTAGCATTCGATCACGTCGCCTTGCCGCATGTCCTGGTAATTTTCGAAGGCCATGCCGCATTCCATGCCGGCGCCAACTTCGCGCACGTCATCTTTAAAGCGTTTTAGCTGAGATAGTTTTCCTTCGTGGATCACAACGTTATCGCGGATCAACCGCACGTTGGCGCCGCGCTCGACGGTGCCATCAGTGACTTTGCAGCCGGCGATGTTCCCGACCTTGGAAACCTTGAAGATCTCCAGGATTTGCGCATTGCCCAGCATAGTCTCGCGCAATGTCGGCGGCAGCAGGCCGGACATGGCCTTTTTCACGTCATCGACGAGATCGTAGATTATGTTGTAGTAGCGGATTTCGATGCCGGCGCGCTCGGCCGCTTCGCGTGCTTCCTTGTTGGCACGTACGTTGAAGGCAATGATCGGAACACCTGACGCCTCGGCCAGCGTGACGTCCGACTCTGAAATACCGCCGACACCGGAATGCAGCACGCGTGCAGCGACCTCGTCAGTCGCGAGCTTGTCGAGCGCGCCGATAATGGCCTCAACCGAGCCCTGCACGTCAGCCTTGATCACAAGCGGGAATTCCTTGCGGCCTGAGGTCTTGGCTTGCGCCATCATTTGCTCAAGCGAGCCACGCAGGCCGGTCACACGCGCAGCCATCTTTTCGCGCTTCTGCCGCGCACGATAATCGGTGACCTCGCGGGCGCGAGCTTCGCTTTCCACGACCGCCAAGCGGTCGCCGGCGTCGGGCGTGCCTGAGAAACCAAGCACCTCGACCGGAGTCGAGGGCCCAGCGCTCTGCACCGGCTCGCCGGTGTCTGAGACCAGCGCGCGCACGCGGCCCCATTCGGCGCCGGCCACCACGATATCGCCGGGATGCAGCGTGCCGCGCTGAATCAACACGGTCGCCACTGGTCCGCGGCCACGATCGAGCTTGGCCTCGATCACGGTGCCTTCCGCCGCGCGGTTTGGGTTTGCCTTGAGATCGAGAATTTCCGCCTGCAAGCCAAGCATTTCGAGCAGTTTGTCGATATTCGTTTTCTTGGTGGCAGACACTTCCACGTCGACCACATCGCCGCCCATGGATTCGACCTGAATCTCGTGCTGCAAGAGGTCGGTACGCACACGATCGGGCTTGGCGTCTGGCTTGTCGATCTTGTTGATGGCGACGATGATCGGGACTTTCGCCGCCTTGGCGTGGTGGATCGCTTCCACCGTCTGCGGCATCACGCCATCGTCGGCGGCGACCACCAGCACCACGATGTCAGTGACCTTGGCGCCGCGCGCGCGCATAGCTGTGAAAGCGGCGTGACCTGGCGTGTCGATGAAGGTGATCTTGGCGCCCGACGGCGCGGTGACTTGATAGGCGCCGATATGCTGGGTGATGCCGCCCGCCTCGCCCGCTGCGACGTCGGAGGAGCGAATGGCGTCGAGCAGCGAAGTCTTGCCATGGTCGACATGACCCATAACGGTGACGACTGGCGCGCGCGCTTCGACCTGCGCTGGATCGTCGGCCACGTCAAAGAGACCCTCTTCCACGTCGGCTTCCGCCACCCGGCGCACGCTGTGGCCCATTTCCTCGGCAATGAGTTGGGCGGTATCGGCGTCGATAACATCGTTGATCGTGACCATTTGGCCTTGCTTCATAAGCAGCCGGATCACATCGACCCCGCGCTCGGACATGCGGTTGGCGAGATCCTGAATGGTGATCGCTTCTGGGATGGTCACCTCGCGGACCAGCTTTTCCTTCGGTTCGTTGGAGGCGACACCCTTGAGCCGTTGGGTGCGGCGGCGGAACGAGGCGACTGAACGCTCGCGCACTTCATCGGCGCGCAGCGCGGTCACCAACGTGAGACGTCCGCGCTGCTTTTCGCCGGCGCCGCGCGGGGCAGGGCGAGGTGCGGTGGGCGCACGCGCTGCGCCGGGTCGGCGGCCGCGCGGGGCTTCCTCATCGTCGGCCTCGAGCGCGAGCCGGGCTCCCGGCCCGGTACGCGGAGTTTCTTCCGCGCCGAAGCGCTTCTTAGCGACCTCGCCGGCTTTGCGCTTGGTTTCTTCGTCGTGCTTGCGACGCTCTTCTTCCTCGCGCTTGCGCGCGTCAGCGGCTTCACGCTCGCTGCGGTCTACCGACTCGCGGCTGGCGCGGCGGCGTGCCTCTTCCTCGGCGATCTTGCGCTCTTCCGCCTCGCGCACGCGCGAATCGGCGAGCGCATGGGCGCGGGCACTGCGCTCTTCATCGGTCAGAGTCCGCAGCACGACACCGGACGGCTTTGGCTTAGGCGCCGCTTCCGCTTGCGCCATACTCGCGCCAGTAGCCGGCGTTGCTCTCGTCTTACTCGTGGGGGCCTTCTTCGCCTCGACCACAGGTGCTGGTTCTGCCTTGGCTTCGCCCGGTCCGCCCACCGTGCGGCGTTTGACCTTTTCGACTACGACCTGCTTGCTGCGGCCATGGCTGAAGCTCTGACGCACAACACCCGTCTCGGTGCGTGGCTTGAGGGTCAGCGTTTTGCCAGAAACGCTGAGCTTTTTCTCGCCGGGGTTTTTCGTTTCGCTCATTCCGTACTGTGTCCTTATGCGCCGTCCGTCGGCGCATGCGCGCTAACTACATCAGGCGAAAATCCGGTCCGAAAGCGCGTCAAACGCACAGCGCGCGCAAGAAAAGTCTCGCTCCCGGGTCCGGCAAGCAGGGCTGCATGTACCACATTTGGACGGTTCAATGCCAAATCCAATTGGGCGCCGGTAAACGTGTCGATCACTACGATTTCGCGCGATTTTCTGGCCGTATTGCGGTGCAAGGCGGCCGCCAACTTGCGCTTGCCGTCATCGCCGCCGTCGGTCGCATGGATCAGCGCGAAGATGTCGTCGCGACCAACCGCGGTTTCGACCTTGGAAAAACCGCTGACCACGGTACCGGCTTTGCCAGCAATCGCCAGCGCGTCGAGCACGGCGCGTTCGATCAGCCTTTCGGTTTGTTCCGCGAGATCGTGGGCAACCCGCACGTCCCGCTTGAAGCCGCGGGCGAAGACGTTGCGCTTAACGGCATCCTCGATTGCGGCGCGGGTCGCAGTAACCCAAATGCCGCGACCGGGCAATTTGCGTTTGACATCGGGCACCGCTTCGCCATCCAGACCAACCACGAAACGGATCATTTCCGCCGCCGGTTTTAGCTCACGTGTGAGCGCGCAGGTGCGCTCCGTCCCCGAGGCGACGCTGGTCGTCCCGTGGTCGAGCTCGCTGTCCTGTGCAATTGCCAGCATCGCTACTGTCGATGTCCCCTAAGTTTGCGGTTGGGCTGCTTCTTCCGGCGCCGCTTCGGCGGCCGGCGGCGGCGCAAGCTCCGCCTCGGTCACCCAGCCGGCCTTCAAACGCGCCTGCATGATCATGGATTCGGCGTCCTCGCGCGACACGTCGAGGCCGTCGAGGAAGCCGGGCTCATGCTTCGATTCGCCGTCCTTGCGCTCGGTCCAGCCTGTGAGATCGTCAGTGGCGCAGCCGGCGAGATCCTCTACCGTTTTCACGCCGTTCTCGCCGAGGGCGACAAGCATCCTGGTGGTGACGCCGGGCACATCCTTGAGTGCGTCCTCAACGCCCAGCTCCCGGCGCTTAGTATCAAGTTCGGCTTCCTGCTTATCGAGATACTCCTTGGCGCGTTCCTGCAGCTCGCGGGCAGTGTCGGCGTCGAAGCCCTCGATGCCGGCGAGTTCCTTTTCGTCCACCAGCGCGAGTTCCTCGATCGAGCCAAAGCCTTCTGAGGCAAGCAATTGTCCAACCACTTCGTCGAGATTGAGCGCCTCGACGAAAATCTTGGTTCGGTTCTCGAACTCGGCCTGACGCCGTTCCGACTCTTCTTGCTCGGTCAAAATGTCGATGTCCCAGCCGGTGAGCTGGGAAGCCAGCCGCACGTTCTGGCCGCGCCGCCCGATGGCGAGCGAAAGTTGCTGGTCCGGCACCACCACCTCGATGCGCTCCTTGTCTTCATCGAGTACGACTTTCGCGACTTCGGCCGGCGCCAGCGCATTCACCACAAACGTAGCGATGTCAGGTGACCATGGAATGATGTCGATCTTCTCGCCCTGCAATTCGTTCACTACCGCCTGCACACGCGAGCCGCGCATACCGACGCAGGCGCCGACCGGATCAACCGAGGAATCACGTGAAATCACTGCGATCTTGGCGCGCGATCCGGGGTCGCGGGCGACCGCCTTGACCTCGACAATGCCGTCATAAATTTCCGGCACTTCCTGTGCGAACAGCTTGGAGGTGAATTGCGGATGCGTGCGTGAAAGAAAGATCTGCGGTCCGCGCGGTTCGCGCCGCACGTCGTAGATATAGGCGCGGATGCGATCGCCGTTACGGAAAACTTCGCGTGGCAACAATTCATCGCGCCGCACGATTGCCTCGCCGCGGCCGAGATCGACCACTACGTTACCGTATTCGACACGCTTGACGATACCGTTGACGATGTCGCCGATGCGATCCTTGTATTCCGCATATTGCCGGTCGCGCTCGGCCTCGCGCACCTTCTGCACGATTACCTGTTTGGCTGATTGCGCAGCGATGCGGCCGTATTCGAGCGGCGGCAAGGGGTCTGCAATTGTGTCACCGACTTGCGCGGCTGGATGGCGCTTGCGCGCTTCTTCGAGTGTGATTTGATTAGACGGATTTTCAACGCTCTCGACCACCAGCATGTGGCGGGTGAGGCGTAGATCGCCGGTTTTCGGCTCGATCTCCGCGTGTACCTCGGTTTCGGCGCCATAACGCGAGCGCGCCGCTTTGGCGATGGCATCTTCCATCGCTGCGATCACGATCCCGCGGTCGATCGCCTTTTCACGCGCGACTGCGTCGGCGATCTGCAAAAGCTCGAGCCGGTTGGCGCTGACAGCCATAGCTCACACTCCTCCTTTGGCGGCAGGCCTCTGCGGCCGATGCCTTGATTGTCTCTCTTTGCGTCGTTCTTCCATCCGTGCCGCGCGCGCTTCGCGCTTGGCGGACTTTTCTCGCCGTAGAGCTTCCGTTACCAGCTCGTCGGTGAGTACGAGCTTAGCTTCGCACATCTCCTCGATCGGGAGCAGGACCTCGGCCTCCTCGCCTTCCGCTGCGTCGTCGCGGCGGATGCGTGCGGTCTCGCCCTCGGTTCCGAGGAGCTTGCCGCTGAAACGCTTGCGGCCATTGACCGGAATTTCCATCTCGATCTTGACCAGATGGCGCGCATAGCGATCGAAATCGGACTTGCGCACCAGCGGCCGGTCGATACCGGGCGAGGAAATTTCGAGCCGATATGCGCGATCGATCGGATCGGCCATGTCGAGCACTGGCGAGAGCGCGCGTGATATTGTTTCGCAGTCTTCCACCGTCATGCTCCCGTCTGGCCGTTCCGCCATGATTTGCACGGTACGGCCTTCGGCGGCGGCGGAGACGCGCACGCGCACCAACCGGTAGCCGAGCTGTTCGATGACCGGCTCCACAATTGTTGCGACACGCGCGGGCAACCCCGTCTCGATGATGAGCCGCGGTTCGCTCGGCGCGGCAGTGAAAGCCGCATGTGTCTGCAACGTGTCGCTTATCGCCATTTGGTAACAAAAAAGAGCGGGCCCCGCAGGACCCACTCTCAAAACCGTTCGGTCATGAGGGTGTCTAGTAACGTTGGGAAATATAGCGATTTCGCGGACGCACGCAAGGGTGGGAATTGCAATAACGACTAACCCTTCGTTCAGAATCTGCCTTTAAATTTGCGTAAAACCGCCCGCACCGTCGATTTTATAGCGTTTTACAGGTTTCGTATGGGTGTTCCAGCGTCGCTGCTTCCCGAATTGGACGATGTTGTTCGGCATGGTTCGTCGGAAAAGCGTGCGGAGACATTGCGGCGCATCATCACCTTGTTTCTCGACGGCGCGCCCCGCTTCACTGCGGAACATGTTGCGCTTTTCGACGACGTCATCGGGCCCCTGGTCGTAGAGGTCGAGGCCAAGGCGCTGGCCGAGCTCGCGCACCGCATCGCGCCCATTCCCAATGCGCCAGCTGGCGTCGTCAGCGCGCTCGCCAAGAACGACGATATCGCCGTGGCTAGCCCGGTGCTCAAGCAGGCCAGAATTACAGATCCCGATTTAAAATACATTGCTGAAACGAAGAGCCAGGCGCATCTGCTAGCCATGTCGACACGCCTCGGGATTAGCGAAGCGATGGCCGACATTCTGGTTGAGCGCGGCGACCGCGAGGTCGCGCGCGCGATTGCCAACAATCAACATGCGCAGCTCTCCGATAACGCGTTCACCGTACTGGTGAAGCGTGCGGAGCGGGATAGCGTGCTGGCCGAGAAGGTTGGCATGCGGACTGATATTCCACCGCGGCTGTTCCGACAGTTGCTTATGCAGGCCAGCGAGATGGTGCAACGGCGCCTGCTGGCAAAGGCCAAGCCGGAAACCCAATCCGAAATCCGGCGTATCCTTGCGCGAGTTACCGACGAAGTTGCTGCGAAGGCCGCGCCTCGCAACTACACCGCCGCACTCGCCGCGGTGCGCCCCCTGCATCATGAGCGCAAGCTTGGCGACGCCGATATCATCGAATTTGCCAAAGCCGGAAAGTACGAAGAGACGATTGCTGCGCTTTCAACCATGTGCGCAGTGCCAGTTGAGGTCGTTGACAGGCTTATGAACGGTGAGCGCGCTGATCCGGTTCTGATACTGGCGCGCGCTGCCGGGTTCGGTTGGTCAACAGCGAAGGCGGTCCTCAACGCTCGGCCTGGCGGAAAACCGTCAGCTCAGACGCTCGATGCCGTGCGCGAGAATTTCGAACGACTGACCTCCAGCACGGCCCAACGTGTTGTTCGCTTCTGGCAAGTGCGACAGAGTATTGGCGAATAATCACGTGCAACGAAATGTGAGATAGGTAGGCTGACGACCCTCGCGCTTGGCCTTGGCTTCGTAGCGCGTGCCGGCAAAATCGAGCCAGGGTTTGCGCCAGTCGTCCACGCATTCGGCCGTCCAATTGAAGTCTGGCGATCGCATGACACGCGCGAGCGCATAGGCGGCGTAGTCCGCGATATCCGTCGCGAAACGCAACTCACCGCCCTTCTTCAGAATACGCGCGAGCCTCTTCAAGTTGTCATCCTGGATGAACCGCCGCTTCCAATGTCGCCGCTTCGGCCAGGGATCGGGGTAGAGCAGATCGATGTGCGAAAATGCTGCATCGGGAAGCCAGTCAAGCAATTCGCTGGCGTCGCCGAAATGGAGGCGAACATTTGCCAGCGCATTTGCGTCGATTGCCACCAGCGCCTTGGCGATCGCATTGACGAAGGCATCAGTGCCGATGAAACCGGTACGCGGATGCGCTTGTGCCTGAGAAATCAAATGTTCGGCGCCACCGAAGCCAATTTCGAGTCGCAGTTCATCGACCGGTGTTGCAAAGAGCGTGCGCAGATCGACAGGTGCGGGGTTCTTTATATCAAGCGCAACGCGTGGCAGCAGCGTATCGAACAATGCTGCCTGGCGCGGCTTGAGCCGGTGCCCTTTGCGGCGCCCGAAGAAGGCGCGTTGCGAAGCTGGTGAATTCGAAGCCATACGCCGACTATCAAAGACACCAATGGCCGGCACCATCAATTCCGCTATAGACGCTAAAGGCTCATTTCACCGCGCTACGGATCGCTGCGGCAAGATCGGTCTTCTCCCAGGAGAAGCCGCCATCCTTGTCGGGCGCGCGGCCAAAATGGCCGTAGGCCGCAGTGCGCTTGTAGATTGGTCGATTCAGCTTGAGCGTGCGGCGGATATTGGTTGGGGTGAGACGGAACAGCTCAGGCAATACTTTCTCGAGCTTCTTCTCTTCGACTTTGCCGGTGCCGTGCGTGTCGACCAGCACCGACATCGGGTCGGACACCCCAATCGCATAGGCGACCTGGATGGTGCAGCGTTCCGCGACGCCGGCAGCGACCACGTTTTTGGCGAGATAGCGCGCGGCGTAAGCGGCCGAACGATCGACCTTGGTCGGATCCTTGCCGGAGAAGGCACCGCCGCCATGTGGCGCATAGCCGCCATATGTATCGACGATGATTTTGCGGCCGGTGAGGCCGCAGTCGCCGTCGGGTCCACCGATCACGAAATTGCCGGTCGGATTGACCAGAAAGTCGGACGGCTTCTGCGGCATCCAGCCATTTGGCAGCGCCGATTCGACCGCGTCGGAGATCATCTCCTTAATAAGACCCGGCGTGTATTTCCTGCCATTGCGGCTCTGTGCGTTGTGCTGAGTGGAGACCACGACCTTCGTGCAACCAACGGGCTTGCCGTTGACATATTTAACTGTGACCTGACTCTTGGCGTCAGGTTGCAGATCATAAAGTTGGCCGGAGCGGCGCTTTTCGGACAGCACTTTAAGGATCTTGTGCGCAAAATAAATCGGCGCCGGCATAAACGAGTTCTTCTCGTAAACTTCGCTCTCGGTGCAGGCGAAGCCGAACATCATTCCCTGGTCGCCCGCGCCCTCTTCCTCGCCGCCTTTTTTCTTCTTAGCGTTTACGCCCATGGCAATGTCGGGCGACTGACCGTGCAGCAGCACTTCGATATCGGCGCCATAGTAGGAGAAGCCATCCTGGTCGTAGCCGATATCCCTGACCACATCGCGTGCAATCTTGGTGATCAGCTCGCGGTCGACAACTGCCTTATCGCCATGCTTGCGGAACAACGGTGCCTGACCGCGGCCTTCGCCAGCGATAACGATCTTGTTGGTAGTGGCAAGCGTCTCGCAGCCGAGCCGCGTGTTCACAAGGCTGTCGTCGGCGATGCCGAGCTTAATGTCATTTTCGAGAAATGCATCGAGCACCGCGTCAGAAATCTGATCGCAGACTTTGTCAGGATGGCCTTCGGAGACCGACTCGCTGGTGAATAGAAAATTGGTGTGAGCCACCGTTGCAACTCCTCGCGTGGCGCGGCTCTGCCGCGTCTGTCATGTCCGGGTGGTTCTTGCAGCGGCCGCGAACGAGGTCAAGATGCGGGCAGCGGTGGGCAGATGCCTCAATAACGATGGGATTCGGACCTAAATCAATCAATGCCGGCGATTTGTTCGACTAAATCGACGATGCGTCGGCGCAGCTTGCTATTCTTGATACGCATGAACGCCTTAGTCAGCGAAAGCCCGTCGGATGTGGCGAGAAAGTCGGCGACATAGGCGGGCGATGGCGCTTCGCTCATGCCACCGGAATGCCCTGGTGAATGTGGCGCGCCCTCGAAGAAAAATGAAACCGGCACCTGAAGGATATGGGCGATCTGTTGCAGCCGGCTGGCGCCGATCCGGTTGGTCCCCTTCTCGTATTTCTGAACTTGCTGGAAGGTGAGGCCAAGAGCGTCGCCAAGCCTTTCCTGACTCATACTCAGCATCATCCGGCGCATACGCACGCGCGACCCCACGTGCTTATCGATCGGATTCGGTGCCTTCTTAGCCATTCTCCTATGCCCCCATGTTTAGGCATAGTTGTCACAAGTGAAGGCGCCAAAGCAATGCGTGAATTTTCCTGTAATCGGGAAACCGAAGGTAAAAAAGCCATCGAATTCCGCAGTTTTCGTATAACGATAATTCGGCGGTACTTTATGTAGATCGCATTTCGCGCATTCGATTGGACCCGGCAGCTTGCATCATGCGTTGCCCAGCCACGCAATCTATGCGCGAAGCCGACGCCGCCCCACAATGATTAGACTTACCGCCAATGCGAAAATCGGTATGTAGCTGCCGTAAATCGAATAAACGGTCGGTTCGATTACCGTCGGCAGGCGAGCGTCAAGCACACCCTCGATCCCCAGCGGCAATGAATTGACAATCCGGCCAACCGGATCGATAACCGCCGAAATGCCTGTATTGGCCGCGCGGACCAACGGCAGGCCTTCGGCGATGGCAAGAACGCGCGCTTGCTGGAAATGCTGGTAGGGCCCCGAGCTGATTCCGAACCAGCCGTCATTGGTGACATTGATCATCCAGCCCGGCCGCTCGCCGCGCGGCACGGCAGCGCCAGGAAAAATGGCCTCGTAGCAGATCAGCGGTAGCATTTTTGGTGCGCCAGCAACGTCGATCGCGCGCCGTCGATCACCTGACAAAAATCCGCCCACAACTTTGGTGAGCTGCATCAGACCGAGCCGTTCAAGCACGCGCTGGAACGGCAGATATTCGCCAAAAGGAACCAGATGCACCTTGTCGTAGATGCTGCGGATCGAGCCGTCGGAATCGATCACGTAGACTGAATTATAGGCGCGCGGATTGCGCGTTCTGTCATTGGGCGCAGGTCTGACCGCGCCGGTGATCAATTCAGTGGACGGCTTCAGCAAGGCTGCGATCTGCGCGAGCGCATCGGGCTCACGCGTGAGAAAGAATGGAAACGCCGCCTCCGGCCAAATCAGATGCGTTACGTCACGCACTCCATTCGATTGCGGACCGGTTGCGCGGTCAGACAGGCGCAAGTAGCGATCCATCACCTGCGCCTTGGCGGAATAGTTGAACTTATCGTCCTGCGGCAGATTGGGTTGCATGATCCGCAGCTTGACGCCGTCTACATAGCTGGTCGGATGCGACCATAGTCGTGTCGCGCCATAGCCGACCAACGACACCAGCACGACTATGCCCATGCACAACGGTCGGTAACGATGTGGAGTATCGGCCTTATCGTCGGCCAGGACCGCCGGACTTGCGCAAATAGCGACGCAGAGAAAAGTAAGGGTCCAGATGCCGACCAGCGAGACACCCTGCGCCAGCACGAGTGGTTCAGTGAGCGCGTAGCCAAAAGTATTCCAGGGAAATCCGCTGAGCAGATGACCGCGCAGCCATTCAGCGGCGGTCAAAGTAGCGGCAAGCGCCAGCACGCGTTCGGGCCCACGCACCCAAATCAGCCGAGCGGCGGCCAAGCCCAGTGCAGTGTAGAGCGCGAGATAGGCGGGTAAGCCGGCGACGGCCACTGGCAACAGCCATCCGAACGTCTTTACATCGACCAGAAAGGCGTAGCCGATCCAGTAGAGCCCGGCGAGAAAATAACCGAAGCCAAAACACCAGCCCGCTACAGCCGCGGTCATGGGACCGCTCCAACGGCTGGCGGCCGAACCGTCGACAAGCCAGACCAGCACCGGAAATGTCACGAATAAAATTGGCCAGGCATTGATTGGAGCCATCGCCAGCGCCGACGCGGCGCCCGCGATAAAAGCGATAATCGCACGCTGCCAACCGAAGGCGAGTATGACGGCGTGGGCGAAGCGGGTCAGTATCACAGTCGCCGCGCGCCTGCCTCAGGGCCAGCGTCCTTCGATGTGGATGCACCGTCGCCGCCTGAGGACGACGATGTAACGCCGGCCAATGCATTATCTGTGTCACCACGCCGGCGTGCCTCACGGGGCTGGTCGCGCCGCTCCTTCAGGCGGGTGATGCGCACGCGTTTGACGCGGCGCGGATCGGCATCGAGCACCTCGAATTCGAATAGGCCCGGCCCGGGGACGATTTCGCCGCGTACCGGCAAACGACCGGCACGTGTGACCAGGTAGCCTCCGATGGTATCGACCTCCTCGGCCGCGTCACCGACATCGAAATCGTTGCCGACTGTGCCAACCACGTCCTCGATTGTGGCGCGCGCGTCGGCGACGTAAGAGCCATCTGGTTGCTGTGTTAGCGCCGGCATTTCGTCTTCATCGTGCTCGTCGGCGATCTCGCCGACGATCTGCTCAACTATGTCCTCGATCGATGCGAGGCCGTCAGTGCCGCCATATTCGTCGACGACCAGTGATAGATGAATGCGCGTGGCCTGCATACGCGCCAGCAGGTCGATCACCCGCATCGATGGCGGCACGAACAAGATTTCACGCACGATCTTGGCGGTGGATAAAGGCATGGCGAGGTTGATGGCCTTCAGATCGAGACCGGCAGGCAGCGGCTTCTTGCGCTTGGCGTTCTTTACCGGGTCGACGGCCGCATGCGCAGTCATGAAGGCGATCAGGTCGCGGATGTGCACCATGCCTACTGGGTCGTCGAGGGTGTCGTTATAGACGACGAGTCGCGAGTGGCCGGCTCCTTCGAAGACGCGCACCAGATCGCCGATTTTGATGTCCTGCTGCACGGCGATGATATCCGCGCGAGGAATCATGACATCTCCAACCCGGCGCTCACGCAAGCCGAGGATATTCTTGAGCATCCGGCTCTCTTCCGGCGAGAAGCCGGATTCGCCCGGACCCATGGCATCGAGGATGTCCTTGAGGTCGGCACGCGTGGAGCTCGGCTTCCACCCGAACAGCGCACGTACCGCGCGCATGAACCAGTTCTCGCCGCCGTCTTGGGCAGGCGGTACCGGTACTGGGAGGTTGCGCGGTTCGAACGGCGCGCCGCCGGTAAGACTCGAATTGGATGGATCGTTGTCAGGCATAGCGGTTAGGCATCCCTAAGATCGCGCGCGAGGTAGGGGTCAGGCATGTTCAAGCGCGTCATGATCTTACTTTCGAGCCCTTCCATCTCCTCGGCTTGCCTGTCGGTCTGATGATCGTAGCCTACGAGGTGGAGAAAACCATGCACCGCGAGATGGGCAAGGTGATGAAGGAAAATACGGTTTTCGTCGGTGCATTCGCGTTCAAGCGTCTCGTAGGCAATGATGATATCACCGAGCAGCCGCGCATCTTCGCCAGCTTTTTGACCAGCCGCCGGGAACGACAGCACGTTGGTAGGCTTGTCGATGCCACGCCAGTCGCGATTGAGCGCACGAATCGCCGAATCGTCGGTGAGCACGATACTCACTTCGCCGCCCGCTGTTGATAGTGCGGAGGCCGCCGCGATTACCGCGTCGCGTACGGTTTGTCGGGCCAGCGGCTGCGCTTCCCAAAGCGATGATTGTACCTGGATATCGATTTGCAGCGCTGCCGCACGCCGCTCCGGCGCTGGCCTCATCCTTTGCCCTCGCGCGCGGGCGCACCGCGATCATAGGCCTCCACGATACGCGCAACCAATTCGTGGCGAATCACGTCTTCATGAGTGAAGGCTACATGGCCAACATTTTCGATCCCTGCGAGCAATTTGACCGCTTCCGCCAGTCCGGAAGTCTGGCCGTGCGGCAGGTCGACCTGACTAGGATCACCAGTAACAATCATGCGGCTGTTTTCGCCCAGCCGCGTGAGAAACATCTTCATCTGCATCGAGGTCGTATTCTGCGCTTCATCAAGGATGATGGCGGCATTCGATAGCGTGCGGCCGCGCATGAAGGCGAGCGGCGCGATCTCGATCTCGCCAGCCTGCAAGGCACGCTCGACGATACGGGCATCCATCAGGTCATAAAGCGCGTCATAGATCGGACGCAGATACGGGTCAACTTTTTCGCGCATGTCGCCGGGGAGAAAACCAAGCCGCTCGCCGGCCTCGACCGCCGGCCTAGAAAGGATGATGCGATCAACTTCTTTTCGCTCAAACATCTGCACGGCCTGCGCGACCGCAAGCCACGTCTTGCCGGTGCCGGCAGGTCCGGTCCCGAACACGAGCGCATGACGTTTGAGCGCACGAATGTAGGCATCCTGTGCGGCGGTGCGCGCGCGCACCGGGCGCTTGCGCAGGTTGATTTCCTCGAAAGCAGGACGCGGAGCCGCAGGGTCATAGTCGAACAGCGAACCTTGCGCGATCGCCTGGCGTATGGCGCCCTCGACGTCGCCCTGGCTCAAATCATGTCCGCGCTTGAGTTGCTCGTAGAGTCCTTCTAGGACGCGGCGTGCTTGCTCGCAGGCGCCGCGCGAACCCTCGATCGTGACATGGTTGCCGCGCTGCTCCGTCACCACACCGAGGCGCCGTTCGATGAGCGCGAGGTTCTGTCCGTATTGTCCGAACAATACCGAGGCGAGTTTGTTGTCCTCGAAGGCGAGCACGGTCTGCGTCGTAGCCGTCTCCTCAGAGGCGGCCGCGGGAGGGATCACAGAATCCGTCGTGCGCAAGGGTGCTTCAAGCTCCTGCTGCGACAAGCGCCGGTACACACGTTGCATCGGCGAGAGTGGCGAAAAGGCTGTTGCTGCCGACCTCGGTAATCGTGACGCGCTGGACCGAACCGATCAACTTGGCCGGTGCCATTAGCTGGACTGCCTGCAAATATGGGGATCGGCCAACGAGCTGCCCAGGTAGCCTGCCGGGCTTTTCCAACAATACGTCGATGGCGCGGCCGGCAAATCCCGCATTAAAGCCGCGTTGATGGCGCGTGATGGCAGCCTGTAGTCTTTGCAAGCGTTCGGACTTCTCTTCTTGCGGCACCTGATCGGTCATCTCGAACGCCGGTGTTCCGGGTCGCGCTGAGTACATGAAGGAAAAAGCGCTGGCGAAACCAACCTCGTCGATGAGCGCGAGGGTGTCGCGGAAATCGGCTTCCGTCTCGCCTGGAAAGCCCACGATGAAATCGGAAGTGAAGGCGAGATCGGAACGGCCGGCACGCAGACGCGCAATCACGCCGAGATAGTCCTGGCGCGTGTGTTTGCGGTTCATCGCAGCCAAAACACGGTCGGAGCCTGATTGAACCGGCAGATGCACGTACGGCATCAGCGCCGGCAACTCGACATGGGCAGCGACCAGTTCGTCGTTCATGTCGCGCGGGTGGCTGGTGGTATAACGCAGACGCAGAACGCCGGGTACTTGTGCGAGGCAGCGCAACAATTTTCCGAGAGTCGATGGAATGCCGTCGGGCCCGAGTCCGTGATAGGCATTCACATTCTGCCCGATGAGTGTTACCTCGCGCACGCCAGCATCGGTCAGCCGCTGGACTTCAGCGACGATCTTTTCAACTGGTCGCGAGACTTCGGCTCCGCGTGTATAGGGCACTACGCAAAACGTGCAGAACTTGTCGCAACCTTCCTGCACGGTGACAAAAGCGGAAATGCCGCGCTTGGCGATCACGTTTCGTTTGGGTGCGGCCAGAACGTCAAACTTGTCCTCGATCGGAAACTCGGTATCGACGACTTTCTCGCCGCTTTGAGCGCGCGCGATCATCGCCGGCAAACGGTGATAATTTTGCGAGCCGACGACCAGATCGACCGTGCTAGCGCGACGGATGATTTCTTTGCCTTCCGCTTGTGCGACGCAACCGGCGACTGCAATCATCATGCGGCGGCCGTCCCGTGCCGCAGCCTCTTTCATCTCGCGGATGCGGCCGATCTCGGAATAAACCTTCTCTGCAGCTTTTTCGCGGATGTGACAGGTGTTCAAAATGACGAGATCGGCGTCCTCGGGACTTGTGGTCTCGGTGAATCCGGCGGGAACCAGAGTGTCCGCCATACGATGGGAATCGTAGACGTTCATCTGGCAACCGAAGGATTTTAGGTGGACTTTGCGGGGTCTGCTCATGCCGGTTCAGTGCGAAGCGCGTCCAATCTAGCTGTCGTGGCGGGATTTGTCCCGCCAAACCATATATTGGATTTTACAACCATTTTGAGACTTGCCGGGTCCGTCGCGAAAAATAAATGCCGCCTAAGCCACCGGCTCGGCAGTCAGCGGCCGCCCGCGCAGAGCCGCCGCCAAAAGGCGGCGCACCGCCTCTTCAAGGCGTTTGGTCATGGCCTTGCGGTCCGTGTCGCGGTCGGCGGTGACTGGCTCGCCATAAGTGACCGAGGCATCGACTGCACCCTGCTCGATAAACGCCTTGATATGGGGCATGAAGTCGAGATCGCCGTACCAAGCCACCAGCGGGCGGTGCTGGCGCCCCATCGGGATGCCATGTTGGCCAGTGTAGCAAATCGACATCGGCTGAATCACAATGCTGTCGACGCCGCCACGGCCGGCTGCTTCTTCCACTGCGCCGAGCAAAGCAGAGCGGAACGGCAACACGCGATTGCCGTCGCTTGACGTTCCTTCCGCGAACAGCACGACCGAGACGCCGTTCTCCATGCGTTTGACAATCTCGTCCACGGCGTCACTGGTTTGATGCCGGCGTGTGCGATCGACGAACACCGTCCGCTGAGCCTTGGCTGTGATGCCGACGAGCGGCCAGTCCGCGACCTCGCGTTTGGCGACAAAGGCGACCGGCGCAATCGAACCGATCACGAGGATATCGGCCCATGATACATGGTTGGACACGAACAGCACAGCGCGGTTACGCACTGGCTCGCCAGTAACGCGCACGCGGATGCGCAGCAGTGAACAAAGCACGCGATAATAGTTCGACGCGACGAAACCCCAGCCAGGCAAGTTGAGTTTGCCGAGCAGCCATTGCAACGAAATCAGGAGCGGCGTCATCGTGAAGAAAAATGCCGCAATGAAAAGCGCGCGCGCCATCAACGTTTTTTGTCGTCATTGAGCGGCACGGCGTAAAGCTCAAGCCGGTGATCGACGAGTTTATAGCCGAGCTTGCGTGCGACCTCGGCTTGCAAGCGCTCGATTTCCTCCGACTGGAATTCGATCACCTCGCCATTGCGCAAGTTGATCAGATGATCGTGGTGCGCATCCGGGCTGGGTTCGTAGCGCGCGCGACCATCGCGGAAATCATGCCGCTCAATGATTCCGGCGTCCTCGAACAGGCGCATCGTGCGGTACACCGTCGAAATCGATATGCGATCGTCGACCTTGGCGCAGCGACGGTAAAGCTCCTCGACATCGGGATGATCATCCGATTCTGCCAGCACACGCGCGATTACGCGTCGCTGCTCGGTCATGCGCATGCCCTTAGCCGCGCAGAGAGCCTCGATGTTCTTTTTTTCGGCGATATTTTTGCCCGCGGTGGTCACGTCGCGTCTCTGGCGTCTGTCCGGTCCGGCATTCACAGCTTTCCTATCATATGGAGCCTGTCCAGCATGTGTCTATCGGACGTTCAAAATAGATCTCGCCGTAGCATAAGCGCTGCAGCGGCTTTGCCGCCTGTTCCCGGATAATAATTCGGGCGGCGCGACACTTCGCTAAAGCCAGCCCGGTGGTAAAGCCGGAGCGCCGGATGATTGTGCTCGTCAACTTCCAGAAATACGGCACGCGCGCCAAGGCCGGCCAGCCGGCGCAAATGCAGATTGAGC
Source organism: Pseudolabrys sp. (assembly GCA_036391175.1). Lineage (GTDB taxonomy): Bacteria > Pseudomonadota > Alphaproteobacteria > Rhizobiales > Xanthobacteraceae > Pseudolabrys. The sequence continues at coordinate 6,035 of DASWAK010000025.1, read as the reverse complement.
AGTTGGCGCGCAAGGCCCCGCCCGCGCTGGCGGCCGGCAACTGCAACGGAGAGGATTTCCGCCTCATCCTCGACCATCCGCGACATGATGAAGCCCGTAAGCTTTGTGCCTATCAGGGCGCGGTGTGCGACGACGTGCCGGTCCAGCAACAGACCCTCGACCTCCTGTTCGCTCCAGCCACGCCGGAATGATCTACCATGCAGCGCTGCGATAGCAGATGCGTCGCGGGCGCTTGCTTCCGACATCGCCGGCTCACCACGCGTGAAAAGACTGCTAATGAAGCCGATCATCGGCGGGCCAGTTGCATAGCGTCCTGGGGATGAGCGTCGGGCGCGCGCAGGTAAAGCGGTTTTGGTGGCGTGCCGGTGTCAGTTGCGGCGGCGCCGAGTCGCGCCACCCAGTCGATATTGGGGGCGCTGCGCTGCTCTACGGCTGTTGGCGCGCGTTCGCCGGCGGGCCATAGCGCCGCGAGTTTGTTGGCCGCGGTGCCGGTGATTCGCGGCGCGCCGGTCGCCGAGACACGCAGCGCCTCGCGCAAGGGCGCAACCCGCGGCGCAACCACGGTGCGGCCGCCGGGGCCAAATACTTGCAGGTAGACGTGGTCGTGCCGCGCGTCGATCGCCACCACCACCGGCAACGTATCGTCAGCGGCAATGAACGGCGCGGCGAAAGCTGCAAGTGTCGACAGGCCGATCGCCGGCTTGCCAGCGGCGAGCGCGATCCCGCGGGCGGCTGCGATGCCGACGCGCAACCCGGTAAAGCTGCCGGGTCCGGTGGTTACCGCGACCCGATCTAAGGCTGCGAAGGCAAGTTGGGCGCGGTCGAGCACGCGTGCGATCAATGGCATCAACGCCTCGGCGTGACCGCGCTGCATCGGCACCGATTCATGTACACCCACATCTGAGCGATCGGTGTCAAGAATCGCCACCGAGCAGGCTTCGAGCGCGGTATCGATCGCAAGGACGCGCATCTATTGCTATTTCCTGCAACTCAGCTAGCGCGAATTTAGCATTGTTGCGAGAGGAGCGAGTGCTAGTTGTCCCCGCGCAGGCGGGGAGCCATAACCACTAAACTGTCGATCGGCTGCGGAGTATGGGGTGCCGGCCATCGCTTGGTTCGGCGGGACGCCGACGGTGCTACATCGGCCTTACTTCGACCACCTCGGGTACGAAATGCCGCAGCAAGTTCTGGATGCCGTGCTTGAGCGTCGCGGTCGAGGAGGGGCAGCCCGCGCAGGCGCCCTTCATATTGAGATAGACAACGCCTTCCTTATAGCCGCGGAAAGTGATGTCGCCGCCATCACCTGCCACTGCCGGGCGCACGCGCGTCTCGATCAGGTCCTTGATGGTGGCGACGGTCTCAGCGTCCTTGGCATCGAAAAATTCGTCCACGGCCGCTTCCGCCCGCTGCGGGTCCTGCGCCAGCAGCGGCGCGCCAGACATATAGTGTTCCATGATGGCGCCGAGGATCGCCGGCTTCATCTGCTGCCACTCGCCGCCGGTCTTGGTCACCGAAATAAAATCCGAACCAAAGAAGACGCCACCGACATTCGGAACGTCAAATAGACGGGCCGCCAGTGGCGATTGAGTCGCAGCATCCTTTGACGGCATGTCCAGCGTGCCATTTTCAAGCACGGCGCGCCCGGGCAGGAATTTGAGCGTTGCAGGATTAGGTGTGGCTTCGGTCTGAATGAACATCGTATTCGCTCCTTGCTCGCACGGGTTCAAGGCCCGCCGACGGCAAAATTATAACGCATAAATGGCGATTGCGCGCGCTGCGGTCAACCGGCGCGAAATCGGCTCAAAATCAAGAACTCGCGTCGATCTCATCGTCGCTCAGATGGCCAGGCACGAGCGCCACTGGAATAGGGAAGGTGCCCGCCGTCTTGGCCAAGTTGGAAACCAGCGGGCCCGGGCCTTCCTTGCCGGTACCGGCCGCTAGCACCAGGATCCCAATGTCGGCGTCCTCGTCGATCAGCTTGATGATCTCTTCGGCAGTATTGCCTTCGCGGATCACCCGGTCAGGTGTGATGCGCGCGATTTTTTTCGCTCGCGCAGCGAACTTGTCGAGCGTTGCGTTCGCTGCCTCCTGTTGTTCGGCCTTCATGATGTCGGCGACGCCAAGCCATTGCTGGTTGCGGTCACCCGGCTCGATCACGCGCAGCATCACGATCTGTGACTTGGTGCGGCCGGCGCGTTTGGCCGCCCAATAAACCGCTCGGTCACATTCCTCAGTATCGTCGATGACCACCAGATACTTGCGCTTGTGGCCGGCCTCGTAGCTGCGGCGCTTGCTGCTCATGGGCGCGACGCTCCCGTCCAATCATATGCGCGGTAAGTGCACAAGCGGGCAATGGTGGCACGGCGGCCGCCGCGCCGACAAGGCCGGTGTTCCACGCTGCAACTAGCGATGCACGAAACCGACGATATCCTTGACTGCCTTCATGGTTTCGGCGGCAATCGCTTGTGCTCGCTGCGAGCCCTCCGCCAACACCGAGTCGATATAGACCGGGTCCTGGACCAGCTTCTTCATCTCTGCGCCGATTGGCCCAAGCTTAGCGACAGCGAGGTCGACGAGCGCGGTCTTGAAGGTAGAAAATTGCCCGCCACCAAACTGTCCAAGCACTTCAGCTTTGCTCACGCCCTGCAATGCGGCGTAGATGCCAACCAGGTTATCGGCCTCGGGGCGCGGCGCGAGACCCTTTTCCTCGCTCGGTAGCGGTTCGGGATCGGTCTTCGCTTTGCGAATTTTCTGCGCGATGGCATCGGCGTCGTCAGTGAGATTGATACGCGAATAATCGGACGCCTCCGACTTCGACATTTTCTTCGATCCATCACGCAGTGACATCACCCGCGTTGCGGGTCCCTGGATCAACGGTTCGGGCTGCGGAAAGAACGCATCACCGTAGCCGTGTGCGTGGATCGACGCTGCAAAATCGTTGTTAAATTTCTGCGCAATGTCGCGTGACAGCTCCAGATGCTGTTTTTGATCTTCGCCAACGGGCACATGTGTTGCGCGATAGACCAGGATGTCGGCGGCCATCAGGTTCGGGTAGACGTAGAGTCCGACCGAAGCATTTTCGCGGTCCTTTCCGGCCTTTTCCTTGAACTGGGTCATGCGATTGAGCCAGCCGACACGGGCGACGCAACTGAACACCCAGGCAAGTTCGGCATGCTCGGCGACCTGGCTCTGGTTAAAGATGATGTGTTTCTTCGGGTCGATGCCGCACGCAAGGAACGCAGCGGTCACCTCGCGTGTGGCGCGCGGCAGTTCGCTCGGGTCCTGCCATACCGTGATGGCGTGCAGGTCGACCACGCAATAGATGCAGTCATAACGATCCTGCAGCGCGACGAACTTGGTGATCGCGCCGAGATAATTACCGAGATGCAGGTTGCCGGTCGGCTGCACGCCGGAAAATACGCGTTCCTTGAACGCCATTGCTCGTCCTCTTCAACTGCGCGCGGAGCCATGCCACGCCGAGGGCGCGCGGCGCAAGGCCTTTACGTGCGCGCACGTAGTCCTGCGACGATTTCCCTGAGCTTCACGACACCAAGCACGTGCAATGCGGCCGCATAGATGGCGATGCCGAGTGTCACAAAAACAAACAGTATGGCGAGGCGGCCCAATGGCGACGTTCCGGCCCCCGCGAACAGATGATTGCCGACGACAAGGCTGTAGCCGACCGCGACAGCCATCGCCGCGGTTGCTGCTACGATGCGGGGCAGCCGCCGCCGAGCATAATCGTCGAGACGTAGCCAACGGCGTCGATAAAGAACGCTACCGAGGACTGTAGCGCCGACCCAGCCCGAAACTGCGATTGCCGCTGCGACACCGGTGTGTTGATAGCCTGGAAACAGAAGCAGGCCGCCGACGATAGCTGTGACAAGGCCACACAAGGCCGCGACCATAGGGGTGTGTGTATCCTCGTGCGCGAATGAGACAGCGCCGAAAACTTTTTCCAGCACATGTCCGGGCAGCCCGGCACTGATCGCCGCCAGAGCGGCGGCGACCGCTGTGGTGTCCTCTGCGGTGAAAGCGCCACGCTCGAACAAACCGCCTGCAATTGGATGGGCAAGCAGCGCGAAACCGGCCGCCGCGGGTAATGCCAGGCCGAGCGCAATCTCATAGGCGCGCGACTGGGCGGTGGCGAGCGCCGGATCATCGCCGACATGCACGCTGGCTGCAATGCGTGGCACAATCACCGCCGCAACCGCGACGGAGGCAACGCCGAGCGGCAACTCGTAGAGGCGGTTAGCGTAGTAGAGCCACGACACCGCCGCGGGTGAGGCTGAGGCAATCGCTGTGGCCCCGATCAGCTTGAGTTGCGGGATACCGGTGGCGATTAGGCCGGGAAGGGCACGGGCGAAGAACGCGCGCGTCTGATCAGACGCTTGAACACGCGCGCGTTGCCACCGCCGGCCGGTCGCTAACCACGTCACCGCCGTGATAGCGAGCTGGATGAAGCCCGCAGCGGTGACAGCGAAGGTGAGCCAGAAGGTGGTGTGAACCTGATCGATCTCTCCATCAGGCATCACGACAAGCGCCGACACCATCACCAGGTTAAACGCGATCGTGCTGAAAGCGACCGCTACCACGCGGCCTTCAGCGTTGAGTGCTGCGGCGATCACCGCGACCAACCCGACCAGAACGATGTACGGCGCAACCATGAACAGCAAGAATGCCGCAAACAACTGGCGCCACTCTTCGAATCCCGGTGCGATGATGGCGACCACGTATTTCCCAAAGAAAACGTCGAGGAGCGCGATGACGCCGGCGACACAGAGCATAGCCAGCAGGCACTGCCGGGTGAATCTGTCGGCATTCGCTGTCCCGTGCTTGCCTCGGCGCAACTTAAGCCAAATCGGCACGAAGGCACTGTTAAGGGCACCCTCCGACAGCAAGCGGCGAAAGAAGTTCACCACCTGTAGCACCACGAAGAATGCCTCCGAGAATGGCCCGGCGCCGAGCAGCGCCGCAATCCATGCGTCGCGCAGATAGGCCAGCAGCCGTGACACCAGCGTGCCGCCGCCAACAGTCGTGATGTCACGTGCCAGCGACATAAAGCGACTCCCCTGCGCGGCACTCTAAGCTCGTGGGCACGCGCCCGTCATCCGCGATATGCCAGCGCTTGCCGCGGCGTAGTCTCCCGATATAGTGCGCGCGCCATAAAAGAGGATTGCGCGTGACCACGCTTCGCTACGACGTGCTCGGCATCGGTAATGCCATTGTCGACGTCATTGCCCGCGCCGAGGACGACTTCCTTGTGGCACAGGGCATGCACAAGGGTACCATGGCACTGATCGACGAGGCACGTGCGCAAGCGATCTATGCTGCAATGGGACCGGCGGTCGAAAGTTCGGGCGGCTCTGCGGCCAATACCATCGTTGGCGTCGCCAGTTTCGGCGTGCGCGCGGCTTTCGTTGGTAAAGTCAAGGACGATGAACTGGGCCGCACCTTCGCGCACGATATTCGCGCCGCCAACGTTGCGTTCGAGACCAAGGCGGCGCGCGGCGGTCCTTCGACAGCGCGCTGCTACATCATGGTGACGCCAGACGGCGAGCGGACCATGAACACTTACCTGGGCGCCGCGCAGGACTTGAAGCCGGGCGACATCGATGAGGCGCAAGTGGCAAGTGCCGCGGTCACCTACCTCGAAGGCTATCTATGGGATCCACCGCAGGCCAAAGAAGCGTTCGTCAAGGCCGCGGGAATCGCGCATAGGGCCGGTCGCCGCGTCGCGCTCACATTGTCTGATGCGTTCTGTGTCGACCGCTATCGTACGGAATTTCTCGATCTAATCCGTAAAGGCACTGTCGACATCGTATTTGCCAATGAGCGCGAATTGCACAGCCTCTACGAGACCGCCGATTTTGACAGCGCAGTGAAGGCGTTGCGTGTTGAGGCAAGACTTGCGGTGGTGACGCGAAGTGAAAAGGGCTGCGTTGTCGTCAGCAAAGACGAGATCGAGGCGGTTGCGGCGGAACCGGTCGAGCAAGTGGCGGATGTTACCGGCGCCGGCGATTTGTTTGCGGCAG
>DASWAK010000024.1:0-5241 GCA_036391175.1 Pseudolabrys sp. | reverse complement strand
TTCGCTTCGTGCGAGCGCGCCTTCGGCCGCCCGTGAGATCTCGGGTTTCGGCGGGCCAGCAGCGGCGCGAGCCGATAGAACGCCTTGCTTCTGCAATGCGGCGGCATGGGCCGCGACGGTCTCGGCAATCTGCTTCACCAGCCCGCCAAGCTCACCGATTTCGGTCGCCAATGGATCGGTCGCGGAGCGCGCACGATTAGGCGGCGATGCAATTTTGATTTCCACCGCGTTGAGACGGCGCGAGATCTCTGCCACCTGGCGGGCAAGATCGGTGGTGCCGCGCGACAGGTCGGCGATCTGGTCGCCGAGATCGGTGCGATCATGTAGACGGCTGCTGACAGAATCGAGCAGGGCCATGCCAGTGAGAGCGGACAGCGCCACAATTGCCGACATGCCGGCATCGATGTTGAAGCCCAGATAGAGCACCGCTCCGATCGAGGCGGCGATAAGCACGATGCAGACCGCAATGAAGATGGCGCTGATGCGACGCATGCGTTCATCCTGGACCGGCGGCTGGGGCCGGCGCAACACTACCAAGGGCGGCTGATTCGCTTGGCCGGATACCAATGTTCATAAGGCCGCGGCTCCGCACACTTCGAAGTCCTGCTATGGTAGCGCGAATTCGCCCGTTATTTGCAGGAACTCAGAGCCATTGTGGACCACTAAGCCGACGCCGGCATCCCGTCGTTTTTTCATTCTTAGCCGGATTGCCTCGGCTCCGGCGCAGGCCTTGGCCGCCATTCTGGTCCTGCATGCGGTGGTGTGGACGGCCCTTCCCACCCTGCTTTACCCCAATTTGCCACTCGATCTGATCGAGGCGCTGACCTACGGTCGGGAGTGGCAGCTCGGCTACGACAAACTGCCGCCCTTGCCCTGGTGGCTAGTCGAAATCACGTACCGGTTGTTTGGTCACGATTTTGCATATTACCTGCTGGCGCAAATTGCCGTTGTGACCGCGCTATGGCTGGTCTGGTTGACCGCACGACCACTCGCCGGCCCACTCGGCGCGCTGGTCGCAGTGCTGATCGTCGATGGCTTGCACTACCTCAACTACACGTCCACTAAGTTCAACCATGACGTCATCCAGTTGCCGTTCTGGGCGCTGGCCGGATTTGCGTTTCATCGCGCCTTGCGCGGCGGATGGACCGGACACTGGCTGCTGCTCGGTCTGGCGATCGGCATGTCGCTGTGGGCAAAATATTTCGTGGTAGTGCTAGCGGTGCCACTCGCGCTTTTCATTCTATTCGACCGCAAGGCGCGCAAGTCGTTGGCAACACCCGGACCTTACATTGCGGTGGTCGCCGCGCTCATCACAATGGCGCCACACATCGTGTGGCTCGCGCAGAACGACTTTTTGCCCTTCACGTACGCTGAGCATCGGGCTCTGCCCTCGCGCGGATTGATCGACCATATTTGGCATCCGCTTGAATTTGGCATTAGCCAAGCTTTCTTCCTCATTCCGTCGCTGCTGATCGCCCTGCCGCTGATTTTTCCGCGGCGGGACAGCAATGATAAGCAAATTACGCTGCGCGTGGACGCCTTCGATTTCCGGATCGTCGGCTGGCTTGCGTTCGGACCAATCGCGACTGTGCTGGCGATGTCGGCACTCAGCGGTCGCGGCACCGTCGCGATGTGGGGCTACCCACTCTGGCTCTTCTTCGGTGTTTGGATCGTGCTGGCCGCACGGCAGGTGTTAGACGAATTGCGTGTTGCTCGCGTGGTGCTTGTCTGGACAGCGGTGTTAGGGGGCCTGGCACTCGCGTTCGTCGCCAACTACGCGGTGCTGCCGAACTACGACCATCGTTACCGAGCGGTATTCTTTCCCGGCAGCGATCTGGGACGTGAACTATCGCAACACTATCGTGCCGCGACGGGACGTCCCATCAGCTATGTAATTGGCAGTATGTGGGACGGCGGCAATGTTGCGCACTATGCGCCCGACCATCCACGCGTGCTGATCGATGGCAAGCCCGAGCGAGCGCCGTGGATCGATCTCGCCGATCTCAGGACAAAAGGCGCGCTGGTAGTGTGGACCGCCAGCGATTTGAACGCGGTGCCGCCGGCATTGCGCTCCGTTGCAGCTGATGCCGCAGTGCAGCCGCCCATCCTGCTACATTACCGACGTGGAGACTCAAGCCTTTATGTTGGTTGGGCTATCCTCCATCCGAGACCGTCTTACGCAATTGGACTTAGTGCCCGGCCGTGACGGCGGCCTCATGTTTTTCGTCGGCGACAACGCGGCCATCAAGCAGTTCGATATGACGGTCCATGCGCGCCGCAAGGCCGAGATCATGGGTAACTGCCACGACGGTCTTGCCGTGCTTCTCCACCAGGTCGCGCAAGACCTCGAATACTTGTTCGCTGGCCTTTGAATCGAGCGACCCGGTTGGTTCGTCTGCGAGAATGATTGGCGGCTCGTTAGCCATCGCACGTGCCACTGCGACCCGCTGCCGCTGGCCGCCCGAAAGCTGATCCGGACGCTTGTTTATATGCTCGCTGAGACCGAGCGAGCCGAGCAGTTCGTGCGCCCGGGTTCGCATCCGGTCGCCCGACAGGCGTCCCAGTGCCCGCATTGGAAGCATCACATTGTCGAGCACGGTGAACTCCGGCAACAGGAAATGGAACTGGAATACGAAGCCGAGGAGCGAGAGCCGTGTGAATGCTCGCTCTTCTTCATCCATATGCGCGGTGGCGCGGCCGCGGATCATCACCTCACCTTCGGTTGGCAAATCAAGCAACCCAAGCAAATAAAGCAGTGACGATTTGCCGGAGCCGGACGGGCCGGTAATCGCGACAAACTCGTTGTCCTGGATGACCAGGTCAACGTCATTTACTAGCATGGTCGGTACGATGCCTGGCAAAATACGAGTAACGCGCCGCGCCTCAATCAAAGGCGCCGTGATCACCGAGTTCGTTTGTTGCTGCACGTTCGTGTTCATGTCGCGCCCCGGATGATCTCGACCGGATGCGCACGCGCTGCTTTGCGCGCTGGCCCGTAGCCTGCGGCAACCGAAGAGGCCAGCGCGACCAGGCCGGCCAGCAAATAGTGAACGTATGTGTAGATCAGGGGTAGGCGGTCGGAATCGATAAATGGGCTCTTGATGCGGATCGTGCCGAGCCCAAGGCAGAGCAGGTAGCCGAGCAAGAAGCCCGCGAGGGCACCGACGAGCCCGATCATCAGAGCCTCGATTACGAAGATCGACCGCACGGTAAATTCGTTCAAGCCGAGCGACTTCATGATCGCAATATCACGCGCTTTTTCATGGGTGATCGTCGAGATGATGTTGTAGGTCCCGAAGCTCGCCACCAGCAGAATGGCGCCGACGACCGCGAACATGATGATGTTGCGGATGATGAAAGTGCTTAGCAGATCCTCATGCGCCTCCTGCCACGACACCGATTTGTAGCTGGTGTCGTTCTCGATACGTGCGGCGATCTCACGCGCGGTCATCGGGTCGCGTAGACGAAGCCGCAACTCGTTGATGAGACCCGTCTGCTGGGCAAGAATTTGTCCCGTCTTGACGAGAACGTAGGCTGTACCATCGTCCACCTGGCGGATGCCCGAATGAAAGAGGCCGACCACCTGGGCACTGATACGCGCGCCCTCGCTGGTTTGAATGGTGATGTTAGCACCGATGCGCGCGCCGATCTTTTCGGATAGCCCATCGCCGATCACGATGGCATTGGTGGTGCGATAAAGCGAGTTGAGCGTCGCGCCGCGCATCTGCTTGGGTAGGTCCGACACGCGTTCCTCTCTCCGCGGGTCGATACCGATTACAGTGGTAGCGACGTCGTGGTTGGCATAGCGAATGATAGCCTGCACCTTAACCGAAGGCCCGACGCCGCCGGGGATCCAGGCTTCCATCGCTGCCATGGTTGCTAGCGGATTCTTTATGCCGCGCCGGCGCGCCTCCGGCGTCAGGCCGTGAATCTCGGCGCTGGCGAACATCTGTTCGGCTGGCTGCGGCGGCGGGTTGCGACGCTCGTCCGACACGGTGATGTGCGGCAATGCATTGACCATTCGCTGCGTAAAATCGTCCTGTGAACCCTGCATCAGCGAGGCCATCATGATCGAGAACCCGACGCCGGTAGCGACGCCCGCAACGGCGAATCCGGTCTGGCGTACACGGCTGCGCACATGCGTCCAGGCGATGTCGAGAATAAGACTCATGGGCTAGCAATGATGCGCACGCGAGCGCCATCCCTGAGATCAGTGGCCGCCGGCGAGGCGACCCGTTCACCCTCGCTAAGACCCGACAAAATCTCCGCTGTGCGGGTCCCGCGAATGCCGGCTGTGACGTCACGCTTGTGTGCGCGCGTGCCGTCGATGACGAAGACGACATTACCTTTCAACGCGTCCGCGGGGATCAACAGGGCGTTCGGCTTCTCACGTGTGACGATATTGGCTTCCACACTCATGCCGGGCTTGAGCGGAGTGTCGTCCGGGAGCGCTATTTTGACGCGGAATGTCTTGGCTGCTACGTCGCCCATTGGCGTGATCTCGCTCACTTTGCCTTCGAGGCGCCGGTCGGGAAACGCGTCAGTACGAAACAAGACGGTCCGCCCCAAGGCGACGCGCGGAATATCCTCCTCGTTGACCTCGGCGACTACCTGCAGCGGCTTCGGCACGCCGATGCTAAACAGAATCTGTCCCGCTTCTGCAATCTCCCCGATCTCACCGTCACGACGTAGGACGACGCCATTCATCGGAGCAACAATAGTGTAGTCGGCAATCTTCTCGGTTTGCACGGAGATCAAGCCCTGCACTGTCTGGAGATCCATGGCGGCGCGCTCGTGCGCCTGCGTCGTCGCCGAGCCGCGCGTAATCAATTCGCTCACCCGCGACATCTCACGTTTGAGAAAATCTTCGCGAGCCTTCAGCTCTTTGAGTCCTGCCTCCACTTGGCGACTGTCGAGTCGCACCAGCACATCACCCTTGGCGACGGTCTTACCTTCGCAGTCGCAAATTTCTATGATGCGGTCACGGATGACGCTCGCGACCTTGGCCCAGCGCACAGGTTCAACGCCGCCGGTGGCATAGACGATCTCTACGGCGGTGCCGCGCACCGCCGCCACCGCTGCAACTTGCGGGCCACGCCCGAAACGCCACCAGCCGGCAGCAGCGCCCGCCACCAGGACAATCAGCACAGCGATGAGGATTTGCCGCCGTTTCACGCTATCAAACTAGATGCGAAAAGCGGCGCCATATTGATATACCGCAAGGTTGACGTGCCCTGCGGC
>DASWAK010000023.1:0-1697 GCA_036391175.1 Pseudolabrys sp. | reverse complement strand
GTGCTCACGCTGCCAACCACGGCTGTGGCTTTGTGGATATTATCCCCATCGAGGTTCAGTACCAGAGCGAGGCTTAACGTAGGTCTTTCATGAAGCTGAAATTTGACATAGGCGGCGCGCTGCGTCTTGGCCGCGATGGGTATTTCGATGCTGGCGAGTAATTCGTCCCCGGCCAATGAAGTTTCGTAGGCCCCAGTGATAAGCCTATCGATGGATAGAGTCCGCGTGCCGCTCTTGCCCTGCACGTGGGCATTCGCCCCGAGCGCGACCAATAAGGTCGCGGGATCTGAATGCGGCTCGGCAAAACAGAGATTTCCGCCAAGAGTGCCGCTCGCGCGCACCCGCACGTTAGCGATCTGCGATTCCATTTCGGCCAGCACGGGAACGCTCTCTTTGACTATCGACGAGCGCTCGATGGCGCGGTGAGTGACGATGCTGCCGATCATCAAACAGCTGTTTTGCCGTTCGATCTTATTTAAACCGGGTATGGTCTTGACGTCGATAAGGTGTTCATAGCGGAGAAGGTCATGCTTCATAGCCAGTAGCAGCTCAGTGCCGCCGGCATACAGGCGCGACTTTTCGCCGAATTCGGCGAGCATCTCCGATGCCTCGGCGGCACTCTTGGGTTGGTGCATGGTAAAACGTCTTAAGGGCATCATGACAGACTACTTGAGGATGGAGGATCGAGAATTGAATATCCCGACCTTCTATCTTCGATCCTCCATTTTCGATTTTTTTTCACGCAGTGCGCGCCACACTTTTTCCGGTGTAAGCGGCGCCTCACGGATGCGCACGCCAAGCGCGTGATCGACGGCATTGGCAATGTTCGCCGCCATGGAATTTAGCGACGCTTCGCCACCGCCCTTGGCGCCGTAGGGACCGACGCCGTCCTGGTTCTGCACGAGATGCAGCTCCACGTGTTTAGGCAAATCGGTGAAGCGCGGCAGGCGGTAATCCAATATCGATCCATTGACCAACTGCGATCCTTCATAAACCAGCTCTTCGAAGAGGCCGATGCCCATGCCCATGGTTGCGGCGCCGATGTCCTGGCCTTCGGCCAGCGCGGGATTGATGGCGAGACCGACGTCGCCCACGGTCGCAAGCTTTTCCATAGTAATCTTGCCGGTCTCCTCATCGACGGAAATCTCAACTCCGGTCGCCGCTACTTCCCAAAAAACCGGCAGCGCGGAGAACTTGCCAGCTTTGCGAATGTAGGCGCGGCCGATCACTTCGCCGTCGGGTAGCGCATAGAATTTACAGATCACTTCCGACCAGTTGAGTTGCGCTTCGCCGCAGCGCACCCCGCCGCGGATCACTTGTATCTCTTCGACTTTAACCTTGAGCACATCGGCCGCCATGACGACCATTTGCTGAATCGCCTCACGGCAGGCTTCCAGGACCGCGCTGCCCATCAGAGTCGTGGTCCGGCTCGCCCCGGTGGAACGGTCGTACGGTGTGATGGCGGTGTCCGAAGAGACGACATTGACATTTTCGAAAGGCACGCCCAATTCTTCCGCGGCTATTTGCGGAAGAACGGTGTGGCTTCCCTGGCCCAGCTCGGTGCTGCCGATCATGATGGTGACCGAACCGTCGGCATGCATACGCACGGCGGTTGAGGTGAGCGGGTACGCGCCGGCGTCGCTGCCCGAGCAGGCAATGCTGCGGGCATGACCCTTTGGCACCGGATTTTTCCAGCC
>DASWAK010000022.1:0-4244 GCA_036391175.1 Pseudolabrys sp. | reverse complement strand
GGCACGAAATACTGGCGCGTCGGCGTTGATTTGCTTGCGAAGCTGCCGAATAAGCCCAAACGTTCCGCTGAGCAGAAAATAGCGGCGGACCTCATCCTCCTGGATTGCCGCCGCGCGCGGGAAGATTTTCTTCGACGGCACGCTGAGACTGTCTACCGCAAACTTACCAAAAATCTTGCCAATTTTGTACGCGTGGACGATCTCGTCTATGACGCGGCGAAACTGATTCCCGGGTTGACGCCGACGCACAAGCAGGTCAACAGCGAAAGCGCGCTGATGCAAAGCGAAAAAGACGGCGTCGAGGTCGACCAGGGTATTTTTCTCTCGCAGGTGCTCGCGGTTCCCGAGACTGGCATGCATCTGTGTAAATCAATGCTGCTTCCGAAGCCGGAAGCGGTCGAGCGCAGCGCCGAATTCATCAAGCGCGACGCGATCAATTTTGGTCCGGCAAAGATCGAGCGACACGGCAAGGCTGCGGTGGTCACCATCTGCAATCCACGTTTTCTCAACGCCGAAGACGACGACACGCTCGACGATACCGAAACCGCGGCCGACATCGCCATTCTTGATCCGATGAGCGAAATCTGCGTCTTGCGCGGCGACGTGGTGGATCACCCTAAATACCGGGGTCGCAAGATCTTTTCGGCCGGCATCAATCTCACGCATCTCTATCGCGGCAAGATTCCATTCCTCTGGTACATCCGTCGCGAGATGGGCATCGTTAACAAGATACTACGGGGTCTCGCGGCGAGCGGCGCAAATCCCGACGAACTATACGGCGGCACGCACGAGAAGGTGTGGATCGCAGGTGTGGACGTATTCGCGATCGGTGGTGGCTGCCAATATCTACTGGCGATGGATTACGTGGTCGCCGGCAGCGACGCCTATATGACGCTGCCCGCGCGCAAGGAGGGCATCATTCCGGGCGCTGCCAATCTGCGTCTGACACGTTTCGTTGGTGCTCGCGCGGCGCGCCAGGCAATCATGATGGGTCGCCGCTTTGAATGCGACAGCCCGGAAGGCCGCATGATCTGCGATCTCATCGTGCCGCCAGACCAGATGGAGCAGACGATCGCACGTGTGGTCGAGCAATTCACCGGCTCCGGTGTGGTGAGCGCCGCAGGCAATCGGCGCGCATTCCGTGTGAGCGAGGAACCGCTCGATACGTTCCGCCGCTATATGGCGGTCTATTGCCGTGAGCAGGCCTATTGCCATTTCAGCCCGGCGTTGATTGCAAACCTCGAAAAACACTGGAACGCCGCGCAACGAAAAATCTAGCGTAAGAATAAGCACGTCGGGGGAAACGTATGCCGCGTTTACAACCTCACGCCGCGCCGCGAAAGTTTCGATCCGATCGAAATCGCGCTGACGATCAGGACGGCGGTGCGATCAATTCGGGTCGTGAGCCTGACAGCTTCTTGTGGATGTGCACCATGAAAGCCATGGCGAAAATCGACGTCGCCAGGTTGACGACAGGAATTGAAACGAAAACCGCAACGACCATGCCGGCAAGAAAAATGTAAACCGCGTTGGTCTTGCGCATGGCTTTCGCTTCGTGCGGTGGGCGAAAGCGCATGGCGGCCAATTCAAAATATTCGCGGCCGAGCAGATAGGAATTCGCCAAAAAAAGAATGATCACGCCGAGCCCGGCGAATAGCACGAACGGCAGCGCGCAGAGATAGACCAGTAACGCTAGCGCAGCAAACTCCAGGCCTTCGAGCAGTGCACGGAAAAACGACAAAGCTCGGCCGAGAGGTTCGGCCGGATAATGCTCACGTTCGACCGCTTCGGCGATCTCATCCACGAAGAAGCTGCCGACAAACGCGGTTACCACGGGCATCAGGAACAGCGCACCCGTGATGATGCCCAATCCTGCCATGATCGATAATATCCAGGCGAGTGCAGACCAGGCGGCGTGCGGCGCCACGCCGGTAGCTTGCTCAGCCCAATTGGCGCCCGTCTCCGCCCACGCCGCCAGCAGACGTTGCATCAAAATGCCGATGATCATTATGAGGATCAAAGCGAGTCCGACTGCCTTGAACAGCACGTGCCGCAAGGTGGGCTTGAACATCTGCGAAAGGGCTTCGACGGCCGCGTCAATCATGCCGGCACAGGTAAGGCCGGCCGCCGCATTGGGCAAGTCCGGAGTTTACGCTACCGGCGACAGGGCGTCGTCGTCAGCCGGCACCAGTGCGACGATCTCGTCGGCATCGACGGCGGGCAGATCCACCCGGGCCATCGCCTTGTAATCAAATCCACGCACGATGGTTGGCTTCACCACCTCGAAATAGGGGGAGATATCGAAATCGCGTGGCGCATAAAGCGAGGAATGGCGGATTTCCAGAATTTCCTCGCGCGCCGATTCACTTTCGAGTCGTGTTATCTTCGGCAGGATCGGATAGCGCACCGTTTCAAATGCCTGCGCGATGAGCGCTGAGCAGATGATACGGGTCGGATGACCAGAGCCGAGCGCGATCATGCGCCGACGCCAGCGTTGCGGCACTGGTAGCGGAAATAGATAGCGCATCAGATCGATGATGTTCTTGAGGTCGTAGTCGAAGCCGATGCGCTCCGCCGCATAGGCGCAGACGCGGGTTCGGTCTTCCTCATCGAGTTGGGTCGGTCGGCAAATACGCGTATGGAAACGTGCATATTTAGAGAGCGGCGCCGCTATCACACCTTGCCCGATGTTTGCCTCCACCAGCACCAGCGGCTCGCCGTCGGCGGTGGCACGGTCGCCGATCGGTCCAACATAAAGTGCGGCATGCGACCAGGTCGACTGGGTAAGATATTTGATGACGCCGGAAATGTGGTTGTTACCTTCGACGAGCAGCACGTCACCCGGTTGCAACGTCGCGCGCAAAACGTCGGGATCGGACGGTGTGAAAGGCTGATAGCCTTGCACCGGCTTTTCCAAGTAGTGGGCTAGGAAACGCCCGACCCCATCGGCAATCCAGCTCATGACTGGTCCTCGGCGCCAGTTCTTGGCGCTCAAGACGTTTCCCCTAGGCGCGCTGTCGTTCCCGCACTACGTCTCTTTGTCGGCGAATTTAGTGAGAAGTCATTGCAATTTGGTTCACTATGCGCGCAGTTCCTCGGCATACGCTGGGATAACGATTCGTTAGCAATAAAATTTGCCGCGTGATGCGAGTTCAGGCATGCTGGGAACTCGCCCAGCAACCTTTTGGATACCATGTGGAGGCTTAGCCGACGCTCGTTCCTCGCCGCGTCCGCGGCCGTCACCGCCGCGCCGGCGATCATACGCGCCCAGACCGCGCCCGAGGTCGATGTGGTGATTATCGGCGCCGGTGCAGCGGGTATTGCCGCGGC
Organism: Pseudolabrys sp.; assembly: GCA_036391175.1. Taxonomy (GTDB): domain Bacteria; phylum Pseudomonadota; class Alphaproteobacteria; order Rhizobiales; family Xanthobacteraceae; genus Pseudolabrys. The sequence continues at coordinate 914 of DASWAK010000022.1, read as the reverse complement.
CCGTCGCGTCGGCGACGCCAACCGCCGCTTCGTACTCCTGGAAGCGACGAGCCGTTTAGGTGGTCGCTGTGTCACAGACTCGACAATTTTCGGCGTGCCGTTCGATCTCGGCGCGCATTGGATTCACCGGCCCGACGGGAATCTGCCCGGCGGTTCGACCTCAAATAGCGGACTCGACATTTATGCGGCCCCGCGTGGCCAGACGGTGCGGATCGGTCCGCGCAATGCACGTGATGCGGAGCTCGAAGTTTATATTGCCGCATTGGTGCGCTCGCGTCGTGCCATCGTTGATGCTGGCCGGAGTAGGACCGATGGTGCGGCGGCGCGCGCGCTGCCCGGCGATCTTGGCGTCTGGCAGGCGACAACTGAGTTCGTGCTCGGACCATTCACCTGCAGCAAAGATCTCGCCTCGGTTTCGACTGTCGATCTCGCGCGCGGGCCCGAGCGCGATAACGACGCATTTTGCCGTCAGGGCTACGGCGCGCTAATTGCGAAACTTGCAGCCGGCTTGCCGGTGCGCCTTTCGACACCCGTCACGCGAATTGAGTGGGATCGGAATGGTGTGGATGTCGTGACTCCCAAAGGCTCCTTGCGCGCGCGCGCCGCTGTCGTCACGGTGTCGACCAATGTGCTTTCTTTTGGCAAGATTGAATTCAAACCGGAATTGTCTGCACGCCAGCTCGATGCCGCCACGGCGCTGTCGCTCGGTAGTTACGATCATATTGCACTCGACATGCCAGGCAATCCGCTCCATCTCCAACGCGACGATCTGGTGCTCGAACAATCGTCGAGTCGGCGTACTGCGGCGCTGCTAGCCAACGTGTCAGGCAGCAGTTTGCATCTTGTGGAAGTTGCAGGAGATTTCGGCCGCGATCTATCGGCGAAAGGCCAGGCGCCGATGATTGAATTCGCCC
>DASWAK010000021.1:0-2370 GCA_036391175.1 Pseudolabrys sp. | reverse complement strand
TTGAGAAACGCAAAGACCCGGCTCGAATTGGTGAACATCGCCGAGACGGCGATGATCGGCACGACCGGCTCGGCGCCCACCAGTGGCACCAGGACCAATGGCATGAGCGCACCTGTGCCGTAGCCCGACACCCCACCGACGACCGAGGCGAACAGTGCCACCGCCGCAACCGGGATCAGCTGCCAGAATGAAATATCGTGGAAGCCGCCGAAGAGATTCATGATCCGATCGCGTGCTCTAACCCTACCGACCCACATTCGCCGAAGCGGCGTCGGCAATCGTTTCCAGCGCGCCACGTTCTTCCGGAAATCCCGCCGCAATCCATGCCTGCTCCGCCGCAGCAATCGCGGCACCGAGGCCGGGCCCTTGCGGCACGCCGCGCTTCATGAAGTCGGATGCTTTCAGCGGAAACACCGGCGCGGTCCAGCGCTGCGGCAAGGTTGCGAGCGCACGCCAGTCCGCATCGTTCGATGTGGCATTCGATCGTGCCCAGCCGAGCAACGCGTGATCCGTGAACTGCTGTGGCCTGAGTCGGTACAGCAGCACCCTCGCCGCCTTCTCGCCGTATAGCGGTGAAATGCGCCGCCAGCCTTCCGCCATTGAGGCAAGGCGCTCGTGTTCACTGTTGGCAAGCCGCAGCTTCTGCCACAGCCGTTCGGCATCTTCGGCGATGGCGACGCCAAGCGCGCCCAGCCGCCTCACCGCGTTAGGATCCGTTCCAATCGCTGCCTCCGCCTTCGCCATGTTTTCGAAAGCAGCGAGATAAGGCACGCCACCGAGTACGCGCAGCAGCAGCCCTGCATGCGCCATGACAGCAAGCGTTGGTGCAGCACGCGGCGCAACCAGCAATTTCAGCAGCTCCATGCGTACCCGCTCACGCGAGAGCTGGTCGAGTCCATCGCGCGCGACGATGCAGGCGGCGAGTCCGTCCGAATCGGGGCGCCCGCTGCCATAAGCGGCGTGGAAGCGGAAGAACCGTAAAATGCGCAGGTAATCTTCGGCAATGCGCCTGCCAGGATCGCCGATGAAGCGCACGCGGCGGGCGCTAAGATCATCAAGCCCGCCGGCATAGTCATAGACGGTGCCGTCGCGCGTCGCCGACAACGCGTTAATCGTGAAGTCACGCCGGTGCGCGTCGCCTGCCCAGTCACGGCCGAACTCGACCTTAGCGTGGCGCCCGTAGGTCTCGACATCCTGGCGCAGCGTCGTCACCTCGAAGGGATGCTTGTCGATAACGACGGTGACGGTGCCGTGCTCGATACCGGTCGGAACCGGCTTGAAGCCGGCAGCAGTGACGCGCTTCACGACTTCTTCCGGTACGGCGGTGGTGGCGACGTCAATTTCCGCGATCGGTACCCCGAGCAGCGCGTTGCGCACCGCGCCACCGACGACGCGTGCCTCCTCACCATTGCAATCGAGCACGCCAAGCAGGCGGGGCAGCGCGCCCGTCGTGAACCAGACGGCATCACTCAGCTGGCGATCGGTGCGGCCGGCTTGCGCTGGCATTAATTTGCGGTTCCTGGCACAAACTTGCCGTTTTCCATGTGCGCTGGCACGTAGGTCGAGCCGGGTGGCGCACCGGAAAAGTGCGCAAAATAGATGAAGCTGCCGAGCATCAGCGCCAGCGCGGCGATGGCAAGCGTAGCGACGCGCACCGGCGGCCAGGATTTGAGATCCAACACCCCGGCTTTGGTCGCCCACAGGAACACCGCATAGAGCACGAACGGCGCCAGGAATAGGGCGATCTCAGTGAAGACCGGACGAATCATTTGTAAATCCGATCGTGAAGATTCCGCAGAATGCCAGCCGTCACGCCCCAAATGTAGCGCTCGCGGAAAGTGATCGCGTAGTAGTGCCGGGTCATGCCCTGCCAGTCGCGCGAATGGCGTTGCACATTGTTCTGGTCCATGAGGAAAGCGAGCGACACTTCGAACGTCGCGTCGACCTCGCTGACATTGAGCTTGAGCGCAAAACCGGGCGTCACGCGCGCGATCACGGGCACGATGCGATAACCGAGTGTCGTCATGTAGAGATCGAGATAGCCGAGCGGCTCGACATGAGCGCGGTCGAGGCCGATTTCCTCCTTCGCCTCGCGCAAAGCCGCAGCGCACGGGTCCGCATCGCTTTTGTCGATCTTGCCACCCGGGAAAGACACCTGTCCGGCATGGTCCGGCAAATGCTGGGCGCGCTGGGTGAGCAGCACCGTCGGCTCGGGATGATCAACGATAGGTACCAGCACCGCCGCCGGGCGGATCGGGCGCACCTCGGCGATCTTGCGCATCACCGGATCGGCGTCGTGGTCACCGCGCGCTGGCGTCACGCTCGGGTGGGTCAATCCTGCGGGCACGTCGAGCGCTAAACGCTGACGCA